>JBAIYI010000543.1:0-8119 GCA_037915955.1 Terriglobales bacterium | reverse complement strand
CGACGAAGCGCTTCGTCGCACGATACTCCAGCGCCGCAAGGCGCGGCATATGTTAGCCCAGTCCGTTTCCGAGGCGAGCGTCAGCGAGCTCAGGAATAAGGGATGGGTAGGCTGCCGACTCGACATTTCCGCACTGCCGTAGGCCGGAGCGGAGCGTCAGCGGAGCGACATATAAAAAATGAAGGAGGCCTAAATGATTCAGACGAAACACACGCCTTTACGCCTGCGCAAAGCTGTGCTGCTGGATTTCTGCATCCAACTTCTCAGATGTCGAAACGAGACCAGGCTTACGCATTGCTGCGCCAGGGACGCAGCCCGGGCGAGATTGCGGGCGTCATGCACCTGCGCACCTCTGAGGTGATGCAGCATCTGTGGAGCAAGATCGGCGAGGGGCAGCTTCGTCGGTCAGACATCGCGTTCTCACTCAAACGCAAGGTTCGCCGCGCGGTTGAAGAAGCGGTGGCGCGCACCGGGTCACAGTCGCCCAGCGTGATCTGCCGTGAGCTGGCAAAGCAAGGCGTGCCGTGCAGTAAGTTCGATATCCGCATCTACCTCGATTATCGCCGTGCGCCTGTTGTCCTGGGCGACATGTACGAGATCGTGCGCAGCATTGAAGTTCGGCTGCACCGTTTCGTAAAGCGCGTCTTCATTGCTGAGTTCGGCGAAGAAGAATGGTGGCGCGGCGGAGTGCCGGATATGATCCGCGCAGAATGTGCCGCGCTGCGGGAAAAAGATCCCGAACCGGCCGAGGAGCCCTATTGCTACACCCACCTGATCGCCCTGCGCGAGATTCTTGACCGCAAGTGGGGCTTGCTGTGCAAGCACCTGCCATCTGAGGTCGCGCAGAACAAGAAAGATTTTCTCGAACGGCTGCGCCAGCTCAACCGCATTCGCAACAACGTGATGCATCCGGTGCGCGGCGGCCAGCTGAGCGAAGAGGAGTTTGAGTTCGTCTATAACCTTGAAGACGATCTTGGACCGCTCTCCGCGCCGGAAAGCGCGCCCGCCCAAACGGAAGCCGCGGCACAGCCGCAAACACAGGAACCGGTACAGAGCGAAGCACCAGCCGCTCCGGAGCTGGTCAGCCAACTCACACCGGTGGAAGAAGCGCCGCCCCCGCAACAAATCGCCGTGACCAACGAACAAGCCGCAGAGGAAGAGTTCATCCCCAGCATCAAGGCCAGCTAGTGCTGCTGATCGCAGGGAACCGAACCGGCAATCCCAACCGAAGGACGTATCTTGAGAGTGCAGGAAGTATTGCGCGCGTGGTGGAAAATCGCGCAGGGAAGAAAACCGTCATTATCTCTGGAAATCACCCGCGAGTGTCCGTTGCGCTGTCCCGGGTGCTACGCCTACGAGCCCGGTCATCCCGGTGAAGGACTGAACCTCCGCCAGCTCGCCGACCACAAAGGCGATGAACTGGTGCAACGCGTGCTGGCAATCGTGGACGAAGTACGTCCGTTGCATCTCTCGCTCGTCGGCGGTGATCCGCTGGTGCGCTATCGCGAACTCGAAGTCCTTCTGCCGCAGCTGGCCGAGCGCGGAATCCATGTGCAGGTTGTGACCAGCGCATTCCGGCTGATCCCCGCGGAGTGGGCGAAGCTTCCGCGGCTCAACATCGTGGTCTCGATCGATGGCCTGCAGCCAGAGCACGATATTCGCCGCCGCCCTGCAACCTACGATCGTATTTTGAAGAACATTGAAGGGCATTCCATCAGCGTGCATTGCACCATCACCGCGCAGATGATGCAGCGGAAAAAATACCTGGAGGATTTCCTCGACTACTGGACCCCCCGCCCGGAAGTGAAGCGCGTGTGGTTCAGCATCTTCACGCCGCAAATCGGTGCAGAAGGGCTGGAGATTCTCTCGCCGGAAGAGCGCCGCAGTGCGGTACAAGAGCTCCTCGTTCTTCGGCAGGTCTATCCCAAGCTGGATATGGCTGAAGGCGCGATCCTTGAGTTCCTGCACCCGCCGGCTTCGCCAGCGGAGTGCATCTTTGCCCAGACCACGGAGGTGCGCTCGGCTGACCTCAAGACCGTAGTCTCGCCCTGCCAGTTCGGCGGCGTGCCCGACTGTTCGCAGTGCGGCTGCGTCGCGTCGGTGGGAATGGCCGCTGTGGGGCATCACAGGCTCGGCGGACTCGTGGAAGTTGGCGCGATCTTCAGGGCTTCACAGAAAGTCGGCGGAGCGGTGAAGAGGATTGTTGAGAACCGGAAGACTGAAGACAAATCAAGCGAACAGGAAAAACCGGCAGCAGCGCGCGACCACGCTGCCTGATCGCACAAAAGAATGCCCGGACGCGGTCGCTCTGTCCGGGGCATTGTTTGTGCTCGACTTTGTTCAGTACTTCGGGACCTTCGGATCAATCCGATCCGCCCATGCCAGAATCCCGCCGGCAAGGTTCTTCGCCTTGGTGAATCCTGCCTGCTGAAGGAATGTCACCGCGCGTGCGCTGCGCGCGCCGGAGCGGCAATGCACCACCATCTCCTTGTTCGGATCAAGCTCCTGGTAGCGCTTCGGCAGGTCGTTCAACGGGATCAAATGGCCGTTGAGGTTGCATATCTGGTATTCGTGCTGCTCGCGCACATCCAGGATGAAAAAGTCTTCTTTGGCGTCGAGCTTCTTTTTCAGTTCTTCCACGCTGATTTCCGGCACACCGGTCTGGGTCACAGGCTTCTCCTGTCCGCGAAGTCCGCAGAACTCTTCGTAATCGATCAGTTTAGTAACGGTGGGGTTTTTTCCGCAAACCACGCAGTCAGGATTTTTGCGCAGCTTAAGCTCGCGGAACTTCATCCCCAGCGCATCCACCAGCAGCAGACGCCCAGCAAGCGAATCGCCCGTGCCGAGAATGAGCTTGATTGCCTCGGTCGCCTGAATGAGGCCGACGAGCCCCGGCAAAATCCCTAGCACTCCGCCTTCCGCGCATGACGGCACCAGCCCCGGCGGTGGCGGCTCCGGATACAGGCAGCGATAGCACGGCCCGTCTTTGGTCGCAAACACGCTGGCCTGGCCTTCAAAGCGGAAAATCGATCCATAAACGTTCGGCTTGCCGGTGAAGACGCAGGCATCGTTGACCAGAAACCGCGTGGGAAAGTTGTCAGTGCCGTCCACGATCACGTCATAATCGGCGAACAACTGCAAAGCGTTTTCGCTGGTCAGCTTGGTCTCGTAGGTCTTCACGTTCACAAACGGGTTGATAGCCGAGATCTTCTGCTTCGCCGACTCCAGCTTCGGCTTTCCAACGTCACTGGTAAAGTGGATCACCTGGCGTTGAAGGTTGGTGAAGTCCACGGTGTCGAAGTCCACGAGTCCCAGCGTCCCCACGCCGGCTGCGGAAAGGTAAAGCGCCAGCGGCGAGCCCAGCCCTCCGGTGCCGATGCACAGCACCCGCGCGGCCTTGAGCTTCTGCTGCCCCTCCATGCCAACTTCCGGCATGATCAGGTGGCGCGAGTAGCGCAGCACTTCTTCATTATTCAATGTCGGCAGCTCGGGGGATAAAGTGGTGGCCATGGAAAAATCCTTTCCTCAGATTGTACGTAAAGGGCTTGCGGAACGCAGGAGAGAGCAAAGCAGCGCTAGAGGCCGCGGCAGAGACACATTCGCAGGCAGGGCAGAAACATCGTTCTTATTATAACCACTAGAGCGCGATGGGCAGCGCCCGTTCGTACGCCAGAATCTCGATTTCCTCCGGCTCAAATCCCTTGTGCTGCTCGCTGCCGCTCAGCACATAAGAGTTGATGGCCGTTGCATGCCGGCGCTCCACACTGGTGATCACGTAGGAGCAATCAAACCAGTGCGCCTCCGTGAGATCAGTCTCCGAGTACTGGGCCGGATGGTCAGGATGCGAGTGATAGAACCCGACGATGGTCTCTGAGCGGCTGCGGGCCAGCTTCAGCGCCGCAATCACTTTCTGCGGATCGATGCGGTAGCGGTTTCCGGGTGAATCGGTACGCACGTTTTCGCATGGCACGGTCAGGGTGACCATGCGGTCGCCTTCAATGACCTTTCCCAACAGTATCCCGCAACACTCGTGGGGATAACTGCGTTCAGCCTCCCAGCGGATCAGGTCATAATCCGCCTTGCTGATCTGCAGCATAGGGGTCTCCTGGGAAGTGGCGCTTGTGAGGCAGTCTCCCGGATGAAACGCCTCTTTATGAAGCTGGCCGTACCGACGAAGGAAGCCAATCTTAGACGATTCTCACTGTTTTTGCATCATCGATGTTTGCAGATTTTTTCAAGCCTTAACACTGCACTATTCGTGGTGCAATCGTCTGAAAAGCCCCACAGCTTGCCCATCCCGCCACAGAGTGTCACAATAATCTATTGGTCCTGAACGGGATGCGTGGCTCTTAGTTTTTGCGTCCCTGCGTTTCCTGGAGCATCAATAAAGTAAGGCTGCGGGCTTCAACAACCCCGTGGGTTGGGCACCGAAACGGGTGCAGCGAATCCACTGGAGCCTGCGGATGCTTTCAACATCCCCGTTCCTATGGAACTGAAGGCGGCACATACATGTCGACAGCACTTGCTCCCGTCATCGAGCGGCCACCCGTATGCTCGCTCGAAAACTATCTGGTACTTCCTGACCGCAGCATGGACCAGCGCATTGCCGACGCCAAACGCGCGCTCGGCGACCGCCTGGTTATCCTCGGGCACCACTACCAGCGCGATGAAGTGATCCGCTTCGCCGATTTTCGCGGCGACTCCTACAAGCTCTCGCAGGAAGCCGCGCGCACCAAGGCCGAATACGTGGTCTTCTGCGGCGTCCACTTCATGGCCGAATCCGCTGACGTGCTTGGGACCAGCGGCCAGCAGGTCGTCCTCCCGGATCTCAACGCCGGCTGCTCCATGGCTGACATGGCCGAGATTGGCCAGGTCGAGGCATGCTGGGAAGAGCTGGTTAAACTCGGCCTCACCGACGAGAGTGGCCACGGCATCACGCCGCTTACTTACATGAACTCCACCGCAGCCATCAAAGCCTTCTGCGGCGAGCGCGGCGGCCTGGTCTGCACATCGTCGAACGCAGGCGCGGCCTTCAAGTGGGCGTTCAAGCGCAACGAAAAAATCCTCTTCCTTCCTGACCAGCATCTTGGGCGCAACACAGCTTCCGCCATGGGCATCCCGCTTGACCAGTGCGTGGTCTGGGATCCGTTCCAGGTCATGGGCGGCACTACTCCGGAAAGACTGCGCGAAGCCAAAGTTATCCTCTGGAAGGGCCACTGCTCCGTGCATCAGCGCTTTCTGCCGGAACATGTGGATCGCGTTCGCGCCAACCACCCAGGGATCCAGGTGATCGTCCATCCTGAGTGTCGCTGGGAGGTCTGCCAGAAGGCGGACGGCATCGGCTCTACCGAAGCCCTGATCAAGATGATCGAGAAGGCTCCTGCCGGAACCAGCTTTGCCGTGGGCACGGAGATCCACCTGGTGAACCGCATGGGCAAGGAGTTCGCCGCGCAGAACAAGACCGTGATCTCGCTCGACGACTCCGGTTGCCTCTGCACCACCATGTTCCGCATCTCGCCGCAGCACCTGTGCTGGGCGCTGGAAAACCTGGTGGACGGCAACGTGGTGAACCAGATCAAGGTCTCGCCTGAGGTGAAGCACTGGGCGCGCGTGGCGCTGGATCGCATGCTGGAAATCGCGTAGCGAAGGGATTCACCGCAGAGCACGCAGAGCGGACAAGACCGTGGCCCGCTGCGCTCACGTCCTTGGTGAATCTCGGTCTGCTGTGCCCCGCACCGCGTAATAAACAATGTACGCATAGCACAGCACAGGCAGCACAAATGCGTGATGGACCCCGATGCGGTCCGCCAGCACGCCTTGCAGCTCCGGCACAATCGCACCGCCGACGATCGCCGCAACCAGCAGGCCTGATCCTTTGCCCGTCAGCGGCCCCAACCCTTCGATCGCCAGGGTAAAAATGCTGGGGAACATGATGGAGTTGAACAGCCCCACGGCGATCAGCGTCCACATGGCCCAGTGGCCAAACGTCAGCATGGAAGCAATCACCAGCACCGCGGCCACGGCCGCGTTGAACGCCAGCAGCTTCTGCGTGCGCAGCCTTTGCAGGAGCGCCGATCCGGCAAAGCGGCCCAGCATCGCGCCGCCCCAGTAAAACTGCAGGTACCACGCCGCCGATGCCAGGCTCATGTTGCCGATCTCGCGCTGGCTGAAGTAGTTCGTCATCAGGCTGCCGATCGCCACCTCCGCGCCTACGTAAACGAAAATTCCCACGGCCCCCAGCACCAGCCGCCGATGCCGCCATACGCTTTCCGTCACATGGCCGTGCGCTTCCGCGTATTCAATCACCGGCAGCCTGAATATTCCGACGACTACTGCCAGCAGAATCAGCGCCACACTCAGTCCCACGTACGGCATCTTCACCGTGGCGGCCTGCTGCAACCGATAAGCGTGCAGTTGCGCCGAGTTCATGGCGTGCATGGTGTCTTCATTCACGGCCACGGCCGCGGCGCCGAGAATCAGCCAGCTTCCGAACCATGGCGCCAACGTGGTGCCCAGCGAGTTGAATCCCTGCGTCAGGTTCAAGCGGCTCGATGCAGTACGCGGCGGGCCAAGAATCGCTACATACGGATTCGCCGACGTCTGCAGCACCGTCATCCCTGCCGCCAGCACAATCAGCGCCGTCAGAAAAAGCGGGAACGCCGGGATAGAAGCCGCCGGCACAAACAGCAGCGCACCGCATGCCATCGTGAGCAGCCCGGTCACCATCGCCCGCTTGTAGCCGAGCCATTCCACCACCCGCCCCGCCGGCATGGAGAACACAAAGTACGACGAGAAGAACGCAAACTGTACCAGCATTACCTCGGCATAGTTCAGGTCGAAAATGTTCTTCAGATGCGGAATCAGAATGTCATTCAGGCAGGTGAGGAAGCCCCAGGCAAAGAACAGGCTCGACACCATGGCCATGGCGGCCTTGTCTGTCTTCACCGGAGCGTTGACAACTGCTTCTGATTGCCCTGCCTGGCTGGGGTTGGCGATGACCATGCGAGCTAAAGACTACCAGTTACCTTCGCCTGTTGCCTCTGCACCATAACTGGGCTATATTGCCCCCATAATCTGGTGATCGGCCCGCTGCTCCGCGCAGCGGGTTTTGTTTTGACGGAACGGGAAAATCCCCGACCATAAGAGGAACAGCCGACCATGACCAATCCAGCCACCTCGTCCGCCATTCAGGCGCAACCGAAAAAATCTGCCGTTTCCGGCGCGCAGAAGAAGATCGCCGTGCTCGGCTGCGGCAAGATGGGCACCATCCTTCTTCAGGGATTCCTGCAACAGGGGCTGATGCAGAAGGAAGAAGTCATCGCCACCGTGCAGCATGAAGAGCACCGCCGCGAGCTGGCGCGCGAACTCCAGGGCGTCACCGTGTCAACTGATAATCGCGCTGCTGTTGCCGGAGCGCCCATCGTGCTGCTGGGACTCAAGCCGCAGGCGTTGCCGCAGGTCTTGGAAGAGATTGCTCCTGTGCTCGCTCCGGAAACGCTGCTCATCTCCATCGCCGCCTCCACCACCACTGCCTTCATCCAGGAGCACGTGAATAAGGACGTGCATGTGGTTCGCGCTATGCCGAACACGCCTGCCATGGTCGGCGCCGCCATGACTGCCATTTGCGCCGGCCCCTCTGCCCGCAAAGAGCACCTTGAAATCGCGAAGAACCTGTTTGAGAGCATCGGCCGCGTGGCCATCGTTGACGAAAAGCACATGGACGCCATCACGGCGCTTTCCGGCAGCGGCCCGGCATTTGCCTTCGTGATCCTGGAATCGCTGGCGGAAGCCGGCGTGAAGGTTGGCTTGCCTCGCGACATGGCCACCACCCTCGCCGCCCAAACTCTCTTCGGCGCCTCCAAGCTGGCGCTCGAAACCGGCCATCATCCGGCGCCGCTCAAAGACGCCGTCACCACTCCGGCCGGCTGCACCATTGAAGGCCTGATCGAACTGGAAAAGGGCGGCCTGCGGGTGACCCTGATTAACGCGGTGATCAAGACGACCAGCAGGGCAAGGGAGCTGATGACGAGCTAACGTCTGTGTTCATCTGTGCTCGTCGCGGCCAATGTGTTCAGGTTTCCCGATCACCAGATCACCCGATCTGCACGTGTCCCAATCC
>JBAIYI010000373.1:0-12717 GCA_037915955.1 Terriglobales bacterium | reverse complement strand
GGTCGTGCGTACAGATCCCACGGCTTCCAAGCATCGCGGCATCACCGTGCTGCTTGTCGATATGAAATCGCAGGGCGTTGATGTGCGGCCGCTGCGCCAGATGACCGGCGAAACCGAGTTCAATGAGATTTTCTTCCATGATGTTCAGGTGCCGCTTGCTAACCTTGTCGGCAAGGTGAATGAAGGTTGGGAAGTTGCCATGGGGACGCTCATGCATGAGCGAGGCACACTCGGCGCCGGTATCCAGGTCACCTATCGTCGCAACATGGAGCGGCTCATTGAACTTGCCAGCCAGCGTGAGCGCAATGGCCGTCCCGCAGCCCAGGATCCTGTCATAAGGCAGAAGCTGGCGCAATGCTACGCGGAAATCGAGATCATGCGCTGGAACCAGATGCGTGCCTTCAGCCGTATCAGTACCACCGGCGTGCCGGGCCCTGAAGGGTCTATTCAAAAGATCTTCTGGAGCGAGCTCAACCAGCGCTTCCAGCAGATCGCCCAGGAATTGCTCGGACCTTACGGCCAGCTTGAGGCCGGCGATCCGCTCGCAGTCGATGATGGTGCTTGGTCTTACGGTTATCTCCGCGCTCGCGGCAACACGATCGAAGCCGGGACCTCAGAGATTCAGCGCAACATCATCGGGCACTTTGTATTGGGATTGCCAAAGAGCTACTAGCTGCTAGCTTTTAGCCTGTTCAGGAGATGGACACATGGAATTCGGACTCAGCGAAAGCCAGCAGATATTAAAGGACACGGCGCGGAAATTTTTCGCGGGCGAGTGCCCGGTTGCGGAGGTTCGCCGTTTGATGGAAACTGACACGGCGCATGACCCGGCTCTCTGGCAAAAGATGGCGGCGCAGGGTTTTACCGGAATCATCTTTCCCGAAGAGTTCGGCGGGATGGGCCTGGGCGTTGTCGAGCTCGCGCTGCTCATGGAAGAAGCCGGGTATGCATTACTTCCCGGGCCGTTGTTTTCAACGCTTGCCGCGGGAGCACTGATCGAACTCTGCGGCAGTGAGCAGCAGAAACAGAAATATCTGCCGGGAATCTGCACCGGCCAGACTCGCGGCGCAGTCGCATTTCTGGAGAGCGGCGCAAGCTGGAATCCGAGTGATCTGAAACTGTCTGGCTCTTCTGGCAAGCTGAGCGGCACGAAAGTATTCGTCCCCGATGCGGCCACTGCCGAGATGCTGGTGGTCCCGTGCACGGACGGAATCTATCTGGTACCGTCTGGGGCTCCCGGGCTGAAGATTACGCGGATGAAGGGCATGGATCTGACACGCAAGATCTACTCGGTTCAATTCAGCAACACGCTCGCAGAAAAGCTGGCAGCGAATGGCTCCAGCAGCACTCGCGCTCTTGAGATCGCCACGGTCGCCCTCACAGCCGAGCTTGCCGGCAGCATGCAGAGAGTGCTGGAACTGACAGTCAGCTATGCCAAAACGCGCAAACAATTCGGTAAGCCAATCGGTGGCTTTCAGGCGGTCCAGCACATGTGTGCGGACATGTATCTGGAGACGGAGAGCGTTCGCTCCTCCGCTTATTATTCAGCCTGGGCGCTTCAGGAGAACGCCGCTGACGCGTCGGTAGCAGTCTCAATCGCCAAGATGTATGCGAGCGATGCGGCCCGAAATACCGGCAATCGAGGCATTCAGGTGCATGGCGGAATGGGTTTCACCTGGGAAAATGACGTCCATCTTTACTATCGGCGCGCCAAGGCTAGTGAAACCATGCTGGGCGATGCGAGTTTCCATCGCGAGCGGATCGCGCGGTTGGTGGTGGACGGGAAGACCGTTGCCGCAAATCTCTAACACACCACCAATTCAGCGGGAACCTTGCTCTCGTGGTGCGGTAATCCTTGCAGCAGTCGTGCGATCACATCCGCGGCCGTATAAGAACTTTTTCCCGGCGCCAGGAACTGGATAATATTTTTGAGGTCGTCACCGGATGTGATAAGCGCCGGCTCCTGATGCTTCTGATTCCTTATCTGTCCCACCCCAATGTTGGCGACCAGGGCATTACAAAGGCATTTCCGTCCGACCGTCTCCGCTTCGCAGCCGCCTTTGGAAAGATAAAGAGAAACCGGCTCGCCCGGACAGCGGTAATCGATGCTGCCGTCTTCTTTGCGATAAGCCTCGCGAAGATAGCCGAGATCACAGATGCGCGGACGGGACTCATAAACCTCAGGCTCAGACGAAGTACCCTCGAGCTCTATAACTTTGAAAGGAAATCCGGTTGGCGAAGCCAGACGGTCCGTAAAAACGTGCGCCCGCCCACTCTTTACCAGCTCGATGACCCGCTGTTTGTAGTCCGCGCGCAGCCCTGATTCCTTGCAGAAAGCAAATGCGGTCCCGACCTGAACACCTGCCGCACCCTGAGATAGCGCAAGCTGCCGCTTCTCCGGCGAACCATATTCTCCGGCGAGCCAGAACGGCAGCCCGAGTTCCCGGATGGCCGCCAGATCAACGTGGTCACGCTCTCCGTAAATGGGCTCTCCCAGGTCATTCAACTGTAGCTTGCCCCTCGGAGGCGCGTTGTGCCCCCCGGCGGTGGGGCCTTCGATGATGAATCCGTCCACACGCCCGTTTGCTTTTCGGACCATGGTGGTGGCCAGGGTATTCGAAGCAATGATTGCAAGAAACGCCGGGCGGTGCAGACGCGGAGCGGCGCCCTCAATGAAATCTTGCGGATCAAACGTGAGAATCGTTTGTTCGCCTCGCGGCTGCCCCGTCACGTAGAGCTCGTAAGTTGCGGGCTGGTTCCTGGCCAGCGCGTCCAGAGCTCCCGGAATCTTCAAGGGAATGCCAGCGCCCATCAACACGTAGTTCACTCCCCCCAGCATGGCGCCGTATAGTGATGGCAGGTGCGGAAGCTGAATTTTCTCCAGGTAGTTGATGCCCACCGGATTGGAATGGCCCTGCTTCGCAAGAAAGACCTCCGCGAAGTTCGCCACGATGCAAAGCTCGTACAACTCGCGTGAGCCCTCATGTGAGTGCATCTCGATCCGCAGATACGATTCAAGCGGACTCTTGCCGCCGGGTACATAATATTTCCGCCAAACTCGCTCTGCCATGGCAGGAAAAGGGAAATGATCCAGGGCAAAGCGGAAATGCCCGCCGGGATCACCATCCTGAAGCCGGCGCGCCAGAACCTGGTCTAGAGCTGTTCCTGAAACCACGCCGAGCTGTCCAAGCCGGGAGACTTCGCGCGCCAGCGCCCAGCCCGAGATGCCCGCACCCATTCCGCCCTGAATTATTACTGGAAGGTCCATAGCCGCTATTGTGGGTGCGTCAGAGCCATGCCGATGTCAGAGTTGCGTAATTTCAAAGCGTGATGGCCGTCACATTTTCTAATTGCGTATTCCACAGCCCTGATGGACTAGAATCCTCAGCATGCCCGACCCTACCCTGAAAACCCAGGCTGTTCCGGAGAAGAACGGGGCCAGTTCCGGTCCGCAGGTGGACGTTTACGCCGTGCACGGCGTCGACCCTGAGGTGCAGGCGTACGCGATGGCCAAGTATTCGCGCTCCGCACTCTCCATGAAGGAATCGCTTCGCGAAATCAGCCAGCAGAAGGCCGAGCAGTTCCTCAACACGTTCTACTTCCAGTACGGGCATCGTTCCATTGCCGACCTGGCGCACATTGCTTTCGCGATTGAGAAACTCTCCATGCTCGCGGCCATCGTGCTGGTGGACGAACAGCGCTGGGATGGGCAGGAGCGCTCTACGCGTTACCAGAATTTCAAGAAGAGCGGCTACCACGTCCCTTCGTTTGACGGTCCCTCCGCGGTCGACCTGCGCAGCCGTTACGTTGCCGCAATCGAGTTTCTCTTCAGCGAATATGACGCGCTGACGCAGGAGATGCTGCGCTACTACACCGCACAGGTGCCGCGTCCTGCAGACCTGCCCGAAGACGCATACACGCGCACGCTGCGGGCGAGGGCCTTCGATAATTCGCGCTACCTGCTGCCCCTCGCAACGAACACCTCGCTGGGCCAGATTGTGAATGCGCGCACGCTGGAAACGCAGATTGCACGGCTGCTGGCCAGTCCTTACGCGGAAGTGCGGCACCTGGGTGAGCTGCTGAAGCAGGCGGCAAAAGAGCCGGCTTATAACGTTCAAAGCGAATGGCTCCGTGGTCTGGTGCAAGAGATCAAAACAGCCAATCCCGAGTTGGGCGCACGCGCCGAAGAGCAACTGATGCGCCCCGTCAAAATCGCTCCCACACTGGTGAAATATGCCAGCCCGAGCGAGTACGAAATCAAGACGCGCGAGGAGCTTGCCGCCGCAGTCAAAGATGTGATGAAAGCTGCGCCCATCATGCCCGCGCCTCTGGTGGACCTGATGGAAGATGGGCCGCTGGAAGTTGAACTCGCCAGCACGCTGATCTACTCAGCCTGCCATTACTCATATCGCCAGGTACGCGAGACGGTTTCGGCACTCAGCGCGCCCCAGCGCCAGGAGATCATCGATCTCGGCCTCCGCCATCGCGGCAAACATGATGAACTCTTGCGCCAGTTCCACGCCGGGCAGCAGTTCAAATTCGATATCCTCATGGACATTGGCGGCTTCCGCGACATGCACCGCCATCGCCGCTGCACCCAGATCGAGCAGGGCTTCACGGCTCAGCACGGTTATGACACGCCTGCTGATATCGAATCCGCCGGCCTGGCCGCCCGCTTCGAAGCCGCTATGAACAAAGTTCTCGCCGAGCATCAGGCCTTCTCTTCCATTGACGCTTCCGAGCAGGCGCTCTACCTGCTTCCCATGGGCGTTCGCAAGCGCACATTGTTCAAAATGGATCTGGCTGAGGCGCTCTACATCTCCGAGTTGCGCAGCGGTCCGGCCGGCCACTTTTCTTACCGGAGCGTCGCTTACGCCATGTACGAAGAGGTGCAGAAGAAGCACCCCGCTCTTGCGCAATACTTCCGCGTGACAGACGTGCGGGAACCGGTTGATCTGCTCAAACGATGACCGGAAGCCGACCGTTCTGGCGCCGCTTTGGAGTGGCGGCTGCCGCGGTGATCGCTGGAAATGCACTGTATCTGGGGCTGCAGCGCTTTCTTCCCGCCGGCGCTCGGCATCAGCCGTTCCGGTTCGACCTGGGCCTGGTGGCCGACTTCTGGCTCTGCCTGGTTTTATATAACCTCTTCTCGCTTCTCTTGGGCAGGTCAAGGCACTAGGTACTTCCGTGCTGTTCCAAACCTTTTCGCTCGGCTTCATTCCACGGTAGAATCAATGACAACTAAGCCATCTGAGCTCGCCCCCTCCGGCGAGAAAGAACAGCAGTCCAAGCCGGGAGCTTCAAAGGCCGTAAATCTCCGTCCAGGGGACGCCATTTCATTTGCTGGAATCGATGCAAAAGATCGCCATTCTTTATGACGCCAGTCAGGCGGTCCTCTCGACTTTTGATCTGGACGAGGTGCTGAACCAGATTCTCACCATCATCCGCGACTACTTCCAACTCCAGAACGGCGTGGTTCTCCTGCTGGACAGGAACAAATCAGAGCTGTACATACGCGCTCAGATCGGGCGCAGCAACCTGGCCCCCGATCTTCGCGTGCCTGTAGGCCAGGGACTTACCGGTACAGCCGCAAAACTCAAGAGGCCGATTTACGCCGCCGATGTAAGCAAGGACCCGCGCTATTTCGGTACCGTTGCGGAAACCAAATCGGAAGTGGCGATCCCCCTCATGGTCCGCGACGAGGTGGTGGGCGTGCTCGACTTCCAGAGCGAACACCTCAATTTCTTTGACACTGAGACCATTGACCTGCTGACGCTGTTTTCTACTCAGGCCTCGCTGGCGCTTGAAAACGCCAGGCTTTATTCGCTGGAGCGCCGCCGCGCTGAGCAGCTTGAGGCCATCAACTCCGTTGCGCGCAAGACCACGGCCGTTCTCGACCTGGATGAGTTGCTCTCGGTCGTCTGCCGTCTGCTTCTCGAATGGTTTCGCATTGATCATGTGGCCGTGCTGCTGGCTGAAGGCGAGTCCCTGCGGGTACGTGCCTTCCAGGGCCGGCTGACGCCGAACCTACAGATGGGAGCGCAACTCGGTCCGGGCTCCGGACTTGCAGCTCGCGCCCTGATGACCGGTCGCAGCATTATCGAAAATGACGTGAATAACGTGGACGGGTACATCGCGGGTTTCGCGGAAACGGAATCGGAAATGTGCGTGCCGCTCATCTTCTTCGGGGAAAAGCTTGGCGTGCTGGTGCTGGACAGCGCCCGCAAAAACGCATTCGATCCTGATGATCTCCAGGCGCTGGAATCCGTGGCGGATATTTGCGCTGCAGCCATCCAGAACGCAAGCTATTTCGACCGCATGAAGCAGCTTGCTTATATTGACGGGCTCACCGGAATTCATAATCGCCGGTATTTCGAGATGCGCTTCCCGGAAGAACTGGAGCGAGCGGCACGTTTCCAGGGCCGCATGTCCGTCATCATGGTGGACATCGACAATTTCAAGCGGCTGAACGATGAATTCGGGCACCTGCTCGGCGATGAAGTTCTGCGCGCGGTCTCCAACATTTTCAAACAGCACCTCCGCAAAATGGACGTGGTGTGCCGCTATGGCGGAGAGGAGTTTGCCATGCTGGTTCTGGAGACCAGCGGCGAGAATGCCTTGCGCATCGCGGAGAAACTGCGGCAGCGCATCGCTGACCATCACTTCCCCGGTGTGCCGCGACCGGTAACGATCAGCTGCGGCGTTGCGGATTACCCTGCCCATGGCATTACGCGTGACGAACTAGTGGCAGCGGCAGATGCTGCTTTGTATCAGGCAAAACAGGCGGGCCGTAACCGTGTTGTATCCGCCAGCATGAAACGCGAGTTTTCCGCTTCGAAATAGAGAGGAACCAGCCACTCCATGAGCGCTTCCACCGCCGCGATTCCGGGAAAGCTTTTTGCCCGCGCGGCCAGCGTGCACATTGATAACGCATGCAATGCGTTCTTGCACGACTGTTTCCGGCAATTCGGAATTCATGTGGTGGCGCTGCCCGGAGATCCGGTCCCGCTGTTCAATCGCCAGAAATTTGAAGCCTGCGTACTGCGGCTCTATGATCCCGATGCGGAAAAAATTCTGAAGGCCGCCCGGAATTCTCCGTCGAACAAGCGGGTGGTGATCTATGGCATTGCGCGCAGCAGCCAGGAAGCCCTGAAATTCTCGAGCTACGGCATCAATGCCATTTTTGATGAGCCGCTGGACCGGCAAAGTGTCCTCAGGGTGGTCAGGGCAACACACCTTCTGGTGATCCACGAATTGCGCCGGTATGTCCGCATTCCGGTAGTCACCGAAGTAATGGTAGAGATCGGCTCGGCTGTCGTGAAGGCTGCCACGGTTGAGGTCAGCTCGGGCGGAATGTCGGTTCGATCAACTACGCCGCTCGCGTCATCGGACGCTATCAATATCAGGACCGAACTCCCCGGCCTGCCCAAAATGAGCCTGCGGGCATACATCTGCTGGTCCCGTCCGGCGGACAAGATCTTTGGGCTTCGTTTTGATCCCTCTGACGATCGCCGCTTCAAAATCCGCAGCTGGATCGATCAGTACCTGGAGATCGTGTAACTTAAGCACTGGCTGCGCGTATCATCATTTGGGATTTTCTCTGCATGCAAACCATAGAGCTGAACCATGTCCGCAAGACCTACGACCATTTTGTGGCTGTAGATGATCTCTCGCTCGGCATCGAAGCGGGTACTGTGTATGGACTGCTGGGTCCGAATGGCGCCGGCAAAACCAGCACCATCCGCATGATGATCGGGATCACGCAGCCGGATTCGGGCGAAATCAAAATTTTTGGCAAGCCCTTTGAACGCAAAAGCCTGCAAAAGATCGGCTACCTGCCGGAAGAGCGCGGCCTTTACAAGAAAATGAAGGTATTCGACCAGCTCGTATTTCTGGGCGAACTTCACGGCATGAGCCGCGCGGATGCGGGAACAAGAGCGCGGGAATGGTGCGAGCGCTTGGACATTGCAGAAAAACTCCAGAGTAAGGTGGAAGAGCTCTCAAAAGGCATGCAGCAGAAGATTCAGTTCATCGCCGCCCTGCTGCATGATCCGGAGTTTGTCATCATGGATGAACCGTTTTACGGCCTCGATCCGGTAAACGCGGGCCTGCTCAAGGACGTCCTGCTGGACCTGAAGAGGCAGGGCAAGACCATCCTCTTCTCCACCCATCGCATGGATCAGGTGGAAAAGCTCTGTGACTCTATTTGCCTCATCAACCGGGGCCAGCCTGTCCTGCAGGGCAAGCTTTCGCAGGTGAAATCAAAATTCGGCAAGAACAACGTACAAATTGAGTACGTGGGGAATGACGATTTCCTCCAGCAGACACAACTGGTCGGTTCTTACAACAATTACGGCAATTATGTGGAAGTCCGGCTGGCGCCGGGAGCCGACTCGCAGGAACTGCTTCGGGCAGTAGCCGCGCGCTCCCGCGTGAACAAGTTTGAACTTGTCGAGCCGTCCCTGGAAGAAATCTTCAAGGAAGTGGTGGGGAAAACCGATGCGTAACATGCTGCTTATTGCCCGTCGCGAATATCTCGAGCGCATCCGGACCAAGGCGTTCCTGATCATGACCATCCTGATCCCCGCCATCATGGGCGGCTCGCTGGTGCTGCCCGCACTTTTCATCAAGAAGAGCCAGGACAAGCTCAAGCATCTGGTGGTTGTGGCCTCTGACCAGCGAACCGGAAATTATATGGCGGAGCAGATCAACCAGCAGCGAGAGGTAGAGGGCCGCGAAAAGCAACAGGCGGAGAAACCCCAAGCACGTCCAAGCGGTGGCCTGCCTGGGGCGGGCCGCTGGACGATCGACGTGGATACGAACACGTCGGAGTCGAACCGCGCGGCGTTGAGCGACAAGGTGAAGTTGAAGCTGCTCGATGGGGTGATCTGGGCAACGGCGGAGAATCTCTCCGCCAGGAAGGTGCCTTTCATCACCCGAGATGTTTCCAGTTTTGAAGAGAACATGCAGGTGCAGAGGAGCATTACACGGGCGCTGCAAAGGGACGCTCTGGAGGCAAGAGGCTTCAGTGATGCCGAGATTGAGAACCTGCAAAAGTCAATTGACCTGAATCCGGAGAGCCCTTCCGGAGTTCAGGTGAAGAGTATCGAATCCACGATCTTCACCTCGATCTTCCCGCTCATGGTCCTTTACATGAGCGTGCTGCTTTATGGGATCAACGTGATGAACGCTGTGCTGGAGGAAAAGAGTTCCCGCGTGATGGAGGTGGTGCTCTCCAGCGTTGAACCGAAATACCTGATGGCGGGCAAGCTGCTCGGTGTGGGAGCCGTAGGGCTCACGCAGATCTTCATATGGGCGGCGATCGGGGCCTCCGTGTCTGGATCTGCAATCATGGGCAGCGGAGTTGACCTGAAGAAAATTGTCGGTGGCCGGGAACTCGCTTTTTTTGTGGTGTTCTACCTGCTGGGATACCTCCTTTACAGTGCGATGTACGCAGCCGTGGGAGCGATGTGCAACTCGCAGCAGGAAGCACAACAGCTCTCGCAGCTTGTTACCATGCCTCTGGTGATTCCGCTGTTCCTCATCGGCTACATCATCCAGTATCCCGGAGCCCCGTTGTCGGTTGCAGCATCCCTCTTTCCCCTGACCTCGCCCTTGATGATGTACGCCAGGATAGCGTCAGTGCAGCCGCCCGGCTGGAAGGAAATTGCCCTGTCCATTGCGTTGCTGGCCGTCACGATTTATGGCGTCGTTTTACTTTGCGCGAAGATCTATCGCGTCGGCATCCTCATGTATGGCAAAAAGCCGACACTCCCTGAAATCGTGAAGTGGATCAAATACGCTTAGAATCTCTGCATGGAGCCGGTGGCAGAGGCAAAACAGGCGGAACGTGCGAGCAACAGCGAAGAGCGCGTTTTCTCCGTGTGGGAGCGGCTCCAACTCTTCCTGATTTCCTGGGCCGGCTACCTCCTGATTCGCCTGATCGGTCCTTCCCTGCGTTATCGCCAGAAGCTTGAGCCAGGCTCAATCGCTGACATTCGTGGTCCTCAAACGGTTTCAATCTTCTGTTTCTGGCACCGTTGCGTGATTCCCGCCTCTTACCAGTTTCGCAACCGTGAGATCGCCGTCATGACCAGCAAGAGCTACGATGGCGAGTACATCGCCCGCATCATAGAAAAGCTTGGCTACGGAGCCGTGCGCGGCTCCAGTTCACGCGGGGCAGTTCGGGCGCTCCTGGGAATGCGGCGCGAATTGGAAAAGGGGCACACCGTGGCGTTTACTATCGATGGTCCGCGAGGACCTCGATATGTCGCCAAACCCGGGCCGGTTCTGCTGGCGAAGATCTCGGGGAGCGCGATCACGTGTTTTTACGTCCATGTAAGGCGCGCGTGGATCTTGAATTCCTGGGACCAGATGATCATCCCCAAGCCGTTCTCAGACGCCATGCTGTATGTGGCTGCGCCGATCTACGTCCCAGAAGATGCAAGCGACCAACAGATGAAAGACTTGCACCAGCAGATGCAGGAGACGCTGGAGAGATGCCGACGGGGAGCAGAGGCAGCGCTTGGCAAGTAGCAGGATTCCCGCTCTCCCTATTCTCCCATCCACTCACCAAAGGCCCGCAGAGAAGTCACGTGATCGCAGACGATCTTGATGGCGCCCATGATCGGTATGGCCAGGACCAGACCGGAGGCGCCCCAAATCCATCCCCAGACCAGCAGGGAGATAGTCACGACAAGGGGATTCAGCTGCAGTCGCTTACCCAGGATCTTGGGATAGAGCACGTTCATCGCGAACAGGTGCAGACCAACCACTGTCACCAGGATCGCAATCAGGCCACCCTCGTGCAGCTTACCTGCGCCAGCCGCCAGCGGCGGAATCATGGCAAGGATCACGCCAAGATAAGGCATCAGGCTCAGGAACCCGCTCAGCATGCCCAAAAAGTAGAAGTATTGCAGTCCAAGTGCCCCGAAAACAGCGATGCTCGCTGCGCTCAGGCAGACGCCGATAAAGAAGTTGCCGGCGATGAAGCTGCGCATCATGAGCGCAATCTGCCCCAGCGTAACGTATGCGGTGGTGCGATTCTCCGGCCGGAACAGCTCAACGGTCTTGCGGCGTGCGTGCTCCTGCCAGCTCAGCATGAAGTAAACCAGGAATGGAATGAACGCCAGGGTCAGCACGATTTCAGTGAGCGTTCCCAGATGGTTGGTAATGATGTCAGAACCGGAGTTGTTCTCCACCTTCACGGGGACGGCGTTCTTCGCTGCTTTCGCATTCTCCGGGAGAATGGTCTCGGTTGACTTCTTCAGGTCAGCCGTTTGTTGGCGAACATGCGCCAGCATGCCTTTGATGCGTTCGGTGTACTTGGGCAATTCATGCACAAAGTCAACGGCGCGATTGTAGAAAAAATAGCTCGCCCCCCAGCACGCGCCGGCGAGGACCAGCACTGCAATCAAGGCTGCAGCAGTCCGCGGCAGCCGGACTTTCTGCAAAATGCCGACGAACGGCTCCAGCATGAATGCAATCAGTACAGAGACGAGCAGCGTGACCAGGACGAGCTTTGCCACGTAGCAGACCGCGAGCACCACCGCGACGGCGATGATGATCTGGGCCCCGGATCCGGCCAGCACCGTGGTGGTGAACTTGCGTTCGTTCCTTTGTTCCTGCTGAAGTTCCGAGGCCTGCGCCTGATCGGCTGCTTCAGCAGGCTTGAGCTGCTCGCGGGGCGGCGGAATAATGCGGTTGGCCGACACAAAATGTAAGATGCGGGCGCTGCATATAATGACTGGGTGGAGCCTGCCGGGCGCATTCTCGCCATTGATTACGGATCGCGCCGCATGGGACTGGCGGTTACCGACCCGCTGGGCATTACCGCCCAGGGCATCGAAACCCTGCAACGCAAGAACAAACGCAGTGACTTCGCCCGCCTGGAGCGGCTTCTTCGTGAGTATCAGGTTCGAGAGATCGTGCTCGGCTACCCTTTGCGCATGAGCGGTGAAGAAGGCCGCCAGACTGAGAAGGTGGACGCTTTCCGGGCCGAACTACAGGCGCGATTCAATCTTCCCGTGCACCTGTGGGACGAGCGGCTTACCTCGGCGGAAGCCAACCGGGTTTTGCGGGAGGCCGAGCTCAGCATCCAAAAGCGGGCGCAAGCCGTAGATCGGATGGCAGCTGTGCTGATTTTGCAATCGTATCTTCAGGCGCGCAGCCTGCAGCCCGGGCCGGCAGAGTAACTCGTCGATCGAAGCTGAGGTCGGCCAACTTGGGCCTGCTGCAACCGCTTCCAATGGATACCCTCGCCGCAGGTGCATGTCCCCGCCGTGCTGCGGACTTGTACTCATGAGGTCTGCGCCGGAAAAGGACGCGGGTACAATGAAGCCATCCAGAGCACATCTATGCTGAAGTTTCTGCTCAGAGCGTTTGTAATCGCGGTGATTGTTGCAGCCGGGCTGCTGGCTTATGCCTTTTGGCTGCCGATCGGGCCGCGGTCGCAGCAGTTTGTTCAGCTCAAGCCGGGATCTTCAGCCCGCCATATCGGCGCGGAACTCGCCAAAGCGGGCGTGGTCCGGAGCCAGTATGCTTTCCTGCTCTGGCATTATGCGCACGGACGCAAGCACCTGAAAGCCGGCGAGTACTCCTTTGACCATCCGGCGCGCCTGCGTGAAATCTATGACCGGCTCGCCAAAGGCGATATCTATGTGCATCTTCTGGTAGTTCCGGAAGGTTACAACATGTTCGATATCGCAGGTGCGGTGG
>JBAIYI010000173.1:0-2978 GCA_037915955.1 Terriglobales bacterium | reverse complement strand
CAGGATGATGGCCGCCAAAACCAGATCCATCATGCGTTTCAGGAAAACTCCCAGTGCTGAAATCGGTCGATGGTTCAACTCCAGCACAGGCACATTGCCGATGTATGCCATTCCTGCGCCAAGAGCCATTCCGCCGTACAGGTCCGGCACCACTTTGACCGCGATCCTTTCCCGGCGCGCTTCCAGCGCGACTTCCATGATGAGGTCACGGCTGATTTCAGGCGTGAAATAGATTTCATCGATGAACCGTTCCCGGAGGATCCGCGGAAGTTCCTGCGGCGAGCCCAGCCAGTGAGGGTCGTCGCCATGCGCATCGTCCACAAAACCGCAGAACATCTTGCCCAGATACCTGTGACTTTCCAGATAGTCCCGGAACCCCTGGGCGATTTCTCCTGAGCCCACGATCAGCACGTGCTGCGTACCGATGCCGCGATCGATGCGTCGCAGGTTTTGCCACTGCAGCACGGACCGCAAGGTGAGAAGACCGATGACGCTGAAAAGCATGGTGGTCCCAAATACCATTCTCGGAGCCGGTCTCTCATTCACCACGAAGCCCATGATGATGGTGAGCATGGACGACAACAAAAAACTTCTCAGCATGCTTACTCGAGAGACACGCGCAGAATGCCGGGCTGTGTCCGCATACAGGTCCTGGGCGGCGTTGCAGATCACCGTAAGCAGGGCGTAGCAGGCAAGAAAGGCCGCCAGTCGTACAGCAGGGAACTGAAGCGCAGCGCTGCCGGAATTCCCGGGAAGATGGCGGCGCAGCGCGTAGGCCAGCAGTCCGGAGGCAATGATGATCAAACCGTCAGCGACGATCAGGAGGCTGATGCCGGCTCGATCCCGTCGCGCCATGGATGCAGCGGGCTCAAGCGCCACTTGTGATACTTGAATGGCAGGACTGCGTTGCTGACGCACACCTTGCGTTGCCGGCATCGGTCTTCCTCTAGAAGAATCTCATCAGGACCCGTAACTGCGCTGGTTGTCCTTCTTTCGATCGGAGCGCCAGAAGGTGATGCTTTCGCGTGTGCCGGAATAAACCCTGGCGAGCAGCACGCGGCGTGGATCTTCAGCGTTCCACATGGCCCATTTGTCTTGCAGGAGTATGCCCATACAAGCGAGCAGGGCGGCGACAATGGCGGCGATCAGCAGGATGAGCCAGACCGCCGGCTTTTTCCGCTCAGGGGCGGAAGGTGGATCGAGGACCTTCACGACAGGAATTTCCCTGGCTTCCTGGATGCTGGCCATCTCATATTGCTGGGTCAGCAGCTCGTAAACCGTTTCGTGAATCTTTACGGCGCGATAGAGATCAGACCATTGAACTCCAAGCACGGGAAGGTTCTTCACCGCCGGATAGGAGTTCACCGGGTCGGTGGCGGCCCGGTTGCTCTTGCCGGTATTTAGACGGGTCAGCTCGCGTTCCAACTCGCTCACGTTCGCCCGAAGATTCTTTACACGATAGTTGTCTGCCGTATAGGTCTGCTGCAGAACTTCCAGCTGCGCCCGGTTGGCGATTAACTCTCCCTCGAGCCGTGACGCCGCTTCAACGGTAACTTTGGTTTGTTCCGGGATGTCCAGTGCCATGTTGCTGCTGGCGAACTGGCTGAACTTCACCTGCGACTCATCCAGCGCCTTCTTCTCGTTCGCGAGCCGCTGTTCCAGGAACATGCGTTCGCGCCGCGCAGCAGACGTGGAAACGTCCTGAATAGCCCGGTCAAGCTCTTGCAGGTATGCGGCCACTACCCCTTGCGCCACTTGCGCATCCCGGTCAATGAAGCTGATCGTGATTACCCCACTCTTCTTGTCTTCTTCAATCGTCGTACGATCCAGCAGCTTTTCCCGTGCAGTTTCCTGATAACTGGAGTGCCAGCGCTTGCGCAGATCAAAGCGGTTGATCACGCTGTCCGTGACGCGCTGGCTCTGCAGCACTTTGGAAAAAAGCGCCCCGGAGCTCTTGATGCCGAACAAGTCGCCTGCCATTCCTGCTAGTCCGGCGAGGCCAGGAGTTTTTGCCAGGGTAGGCATGGCAAGGGCGGCCAATGCGGAGGCATTGTTCGACTCAGGAGGCATGAGCTGGGCTGCGCTCCTGTACTTGGGGAGCCGCAGGCAGAGTGGTATGGAAAGAACCATTCCCACAAGTATCCATGCGGCGATTCTCCGGCGGCATGACCAGAGGCGCTCCAGGGCTTCCGGCCAGGTAGACCACTGCGGCCCGCGATTCATCAGCTCATGGTCTTCGCGGCTCAACACTTCTCTTGTGGTTTCGGTCAACGACAAACGCTAAACTCCGGCATTTCTGAGCATGCTGATGCGCCGCCGTGCTCGCCCAGCGACAGGCCCAAAGGATAATACCCGTTTCTGCTATTTGCATCCAGAGTCAGCTTGGGGATATCGACTGCCATAGAAAAGAAATCTCAACCGTTCTGGTGGCCGGATTTTGTTGTTCGTTTTTCATCTGCGACGGCCGTCTCCCTGGGGCGGCATGGTTCAATCGCCGGTGGCTGGTGTTCCCAGCGGTCGCGGACTCAAGGTTGCGGGGCGTTGCGCAGGCCTGCCTGACCTGACTCGTTCATGGCCATGCGAGGAGTCGTTCTGCGGGTGAATGGAATCATCAGTAGCGATTGAGGCAGCACTCGCGAAAGCTCGCCCCATACTGTAGTAGTGCAACCCGAAGGCGGCCATTTGTTCGGGACGATAGAGATTGCGCCCGTCGAAGACCAACCGTTGTCGCAGGGAGCATGCGATACGAGCCAGGTCAAGCTCGGCGAAATCCTGCCAGTCCGTGAGGATCAGGAGTGCGTCTGCTCCCAGCGCCGCCTTATAAGCGCTCTCCGCGTAAGTCAGCTTGTCATTTTGAACCTCGGCAGCAGCACGCTCCATAGCGGCCGGATCGTATGCCACGACGCACGCCTCCTGAGACAGCAGCTCCTTTACGATGCTGATGGCTGGAGATTCCCGGATATCGTCAGTGCCACCCT
>JBAIYI010000186.1:0-4952 GCA_037915955.1 Terriglobales bacterium | reverse complement strand
TGGGGCTGAGCGACGGAACGGTCTTCGCGAGCGGCATGATTGGCAGCGGCTGGATGAAAGCCCGCGTCTTGGGACTGGCGGCCTGGTTGCCGGGCACGCAGTTCTGGTTGGTGCCGGGACTGGTGGTGGCAGCGGAGCTCGGCGGCTGGTTGGTCTTGACGTTCGAACCGGGGAGGCCCGTGGTGGGGGAAGAGGTTTGGGCCCTGGCACTCAGCCCGCTTTTGGCGATCAACATGCCACCGGCGGTCAGCAGCCCCATTTTGAAGAGGTCGCGCCGGCTGGTTAGCCCGGCAGCAATCAATTCGCGCCGGTTTTTGGCGGCTTCACACATTTCCTTGAAGCGCCGCCTGGAGACTTTCTCTCCGAATACGTTGTAGTACATCGCGTCCTCCTACTACTCCAGCTACGGCCGGGATTACGTTGATCCTGGCCAGTTGTGGTTTCATCAGGTTCGGAACTCAAACAACGCGACGCAAGCGTCGAGGAGAGACTCTAGCGCTGAAAGATGTGACGTGGAGCACGTAACCGTTAGCCGAAACAGCTTTTGGTTAGCATTTCCTGCCACGTGCGCGTTTCCGCCTTAGCATTTCGTGCGATCGCCTGCATGGCGATAGCTGCGCGGCGGGACATGAAAGCGGCGTTCAAACGCGCGGGTGAAGCTGGAGGTGTGCTCGTACCCGACTGCCACCGCGATCTCCTTCACGCTCATGTTGCTGTTCTCCAGCAGCGACGCGGCTTTCAGCAACCTGGACTCGAGCATGAAATGACCCAGCTGAACTCCAGTGTGCTGCTTAAAGAGATGCTGCAGGTGCGAAGGGCTGAGCTTGAATTGCAGCGCCAGCTCATGAATGGTGTGTGCCGGTTCTGACTGCACCAACTGCAGGACTTTGCGAATGCGAGTTTCCTGCGGCAGACCGAGCGGAAATGGTAACGGCGAAAGATTCGTGTGGTTGTTTCCATTGAGGCTCACGGGGGATGAGCCATTGCTGGGGCGAGAATACAAGGGGGACATTGCTGGCTCCAATGGCAATGGATTCATGCCGCCTCGCATCTGGAAGTACAGCTTTCACTTCAGCAAACGAGATTCCCGAGGACGGCATTGGGCGGCGAATTGAGGCATCTCCCGCGGAGTAAGAAATACCCTTAGCCTTGCCGACAACGCTGTCAGCCATTGCATGAGCGGAGAACCAAAACTGCGTATCTCCAGGCTCCAACCTGCGAGCACAAAGATGAGACACGGCTGAGTCGCCGCTTCTGCGACTGGTTTTACTTCTCCCTGGTACCGTGGCGAGTTCGTATCTATCGAACGATGCCTTCCGTCGCCCAATGTCGTTCGATTCGCCGCATGGCCCCATGCCCCGATGAGGTCTACGACTGCAGTAGTGGCTCCTGCCGGATGACGCCTCCCCCAAAAACGGAGAAACCTTGAGGGACCGTCAAACCAAGTTTCGGCAGTTTGATCGTGCCAAGATGCAATGTCAAGGACAAATCAGAAAATTTTAAGATTTTGTTGGAATCCTGTTCCAAAGTGGAACTGGGCCCTCCTATAGTGGGCCTCGCGATGCCTGATGGTGGGCGCGACCCGCTCGCAGGCCCGGCGACCGCCAAAACATTGATTTCGAAGAAGACGAGGTAAGGAGTAAGGCCCGGCACAATCATTTAAGATCGTGATACGACCAATCATGAAACTCGCAACTCCAGAGTCGCGCACTCCTCTCTCCAGCCGCTGGTTCTCTCTGGTCAATGAACGTGAAGACCAGATATTCCTGGCGCTTACGCTGCTGATCGGCGCGCTCGCGGGTCTGGTGGTGGTCGCTTTCATTGTTCTCACCGAGCACACTGCCCTGCGGCTCTATCCGCCGCACGGGGAGCGCTGGCGACGGCTGGTGCTTCCGATTTCAGGCTCTCTCGCCATGGGGTATCTGCTCTACCGCTATTTTCCTGACGCCCGTGGCAGCGGGGTCCCGCAGACCAAGGCTGCACTCTTTGCCCGCGAAGGGCGGATCACGCTGGGCACTGTTCTGGGCAAGTTCTTCTGCACGTCTGTGACGCTGGCTTGCGGCATTCCGCTCGGCCGTGAAGGGCCGTCCGTACAGGTGGGCGCTGGAATCGCCTCTGTGCTCGGCCGCAAGCTGGGACTCAGGCCGGATAAGGTGAAGGCGCTGATTCCAGTGGGCGCAGCTGCTGCGATAGCCGCCGCATTCAATACACCCATGGCCGCGGTTCTCTTTGCGCTTGAGGAAGTCATGGGCGATCTTCACGCCCCTGTCCTCGGCTCGGTGGTGCTGGCTTCCGCAACGTCGTGGGCTGTCCTGCGCCTGCTGCTCGGCAACAATCCGCTCTTCCAGGTTCCACAGTATGAACTGGTGCATCCCGCCGAGTTCGCAATCTATGCCGTGCTCGGGGTGCTTGGCGGGTTTCTTTCTGTGGCATTCACCAAACTCCTGCTCGGCATGCGGCAGCGCTTTCTGCTTCTCCCGCGCAAAACGCGATGGTGGCATCCGGTGGTGGGCGGCGTTCTGGTCGGCGTTATGGGCTGGTTTGTTCCTCAGGTGCTCGGAGTTGGTTACACGTACGTGGGCGACGCACTGAACGCGGGCATGGCTTTCAAGCTCATGCTGGTACTGGTGGTGCTGAAGCTGTTTGCCATCACAGTCTCGTATGCATCAGGCAATGCGGGAGGCATCTTCGGGCCCAGCCTTTTCCTGGGCGCAATGCTGGGGGGCGCTGTTGGTCATGTCGCCCACCAGGCTTTCCCCGCATACACCGCCGCGCCCGGCGCGTACGCCCTGGTAGGCATGGGCGCGCTCTTCGCGGGCATTGTGCGAGCACCCATGACATCCGTGCTCATGATCTTTGAGATGACGCGCGACTACACCGTGATTGTGCCGCTCATGATCTCCAACCTCGCCAGCCTTTTCATCTCTTCGCGGCTGCAAAAAGAACCGATCTACGAAGCACTGGCTCACCAGGACGGAATCCATCTGCCTCTCGGCCGCAGCCATGAGGGATTGCCTCAACGTCGCGTGCTTGAGATCATGCAGGCCCCTGCGGACGACATGATGCCTTCTGAGATGCCTCTGCCGGATGCGGTGCGCCGCGCCCGCAGCTCGGGGCGTCGCACTCAACTCATTGCCGATCAGGGACAAATCGTGGGCGTGCTGAGCACGACCCAGCTTGAGGCTTCACTTGCCGAAGATGGAGCCGAGCGACGCGTTACGGACCTGCTTGTTTCACTCGACTTCCCGCACGTGCATCCCGACCATCCCCTGCACGTGGCGCTCGAACGCATGAGTTCCGCGCAAGCTGACCTGATTCCCGTCGTGAGCCGGGCTGACATCCATAAGCTCGAAGGGATCGTTACCCTGCACGACGTGCTCAGCTCCTATGGCGTTGATTCGCTGGGCTCGGCGTAAGCCACAGTGAAATCCGGCGCCTGTGCGGGCGGCAATCCGGCTGATCGCTCCGCCCAGTCATTTCAGGGACGTGCGTTTACAGGACGCGATTACAAGGCTCATGGCACGGTTTACCAGCGGTAAACGTCGACCAGTTTCCAGGGGTTTCGATAAGCTTCAATCTCCAGCTGGTTGTTCTTCACCTTGAACTGGCATGCGGGAAGCAGCGTGCCGGTACCTTTGCCATTGGCATCCACGTCCAGTTCCAGGGCCGAGAGGTTGTAATCCTCAGAGCGGCTGTCCGTCCAGGCTTCGCCGAAGGTGATGGGCCGGTCCGTGACCAGCCTGATCTTGCGCATGCCGTTCGGCATCTGGATCACATGGATATAGTTGGCGTCGTAGCCGAGCGTTCCGGTGATCCTGATGCGGCCCTTGGATCCCATCTTGTTCAAAGCGTTGGAGACGCCCTGCGAACCTTTAGCCTGCATGGCCTGAATGAGAACCTGCTGGTCCTCCGGAGTTGAGTATTCGTTAATGCTGATGGTGACGCCGAAGGAATGTCCCATCTGCGGTCCTTCTCCCATGGCCTGGGCCTGATACTGCTCGCCGCTGCTGCCGCTGAGGGCCGGCAATGAGATGACGACAAGCACCACCGCCGCTGCGATGCAGAGTGCGATTCTCCAGGTCTTTTTCATGTCGGTAGCTCCTTTCGGGATTCGCGACGGCAATGCCGGATGACCGCAAGTAAAGGGTAAAGTGGCTGGGGAGGACGGCGATCTTGAAGCAGGACAAACCACTTCACCCTGCCCGGTCAGGGACAGAGCTTTGCGCGATTTCTGGCGCCCCCCTGGAGCCAGAGTAGATGGCCGGGAAAGTCACAGGAAACTGTAAGAAGTGCCAGAGCAGGGGCGAGAGCAAATCTCACCTCAGTCGTCTATGGGATTACTTCCCACACGGAAACATGAAAAGAGTCGAGGCGAGAGTTCGCTGAACAAGCACAAGGTCCCTCCGTCCTACTCGCGCGCTGATGAGCCACCCCAAAAAGCCAAATGCGGGCTTGTCGGGGCCCCGGATGACTGCGCGCGGTCGCTTAACGGCCGTCGGGATGACGAGGAGTTGGGTGTATTGGCGCAGGTCGACCTCTTTTCAGGGCAGAGGCACGGAGAAATCGCCGTAATCGAACGTAATCGCCGGAATCGCCGGAATCGGAAGCCAAAGAACGTATCAACCGCAGTCGTCCATGGGATTACATCCCACCCGAAACTATGAAAAGCCGGAGCCTTCTGGGCTCACGCCAAGCTGCAGCGGAGCAGATCCCTCACGCTGCGACCTCCCATTCGGTCGGTCTCGGTTCGGGATGGGTCCTTCAGGTAGAGACGGTCTCGAAAAAGCAACCAGCCTTTAGGCGAAGGCTTTTTTCAGGGCAGTGTCCATAGGGGTTCCTGCCGCACAAAAAAATAAAAAGGCTCGTGAAGGAGTTACTGAACCCGAGACGCAAGGTTCCCCACCCCCACTCCTACCCAAACGCACGCGGGACCTCAGGGCAGGGGTTGGGAG
>JBAIYI010000512.1:0-3618 GCA_037915955.1 Terriglobales bacterium | reverse complement strand
GGATGAACCATGCCGCTCCAATCGTGCCTTTCACCGTGCCGCTTATTTTGGATTTTCCAATGCGCGGATGATAACTCACGGGGACTTCCACGATCCTGAATCCCGCGAGGGCGCCCTTCAGAATCATCTCAACCGCCCAGCCGTACGTGGCCTCTTGCAGCGCGAGCTGCCGGAGAACATCTGCGCGCCCGGCGCGGAACGGGCCGAGGTCAGTGATCTTCACGCCATACAAGAGCCTGATCAGTCCGGCCGCGAGGTGGTTGCCGAATGACTGGTGCCATGGCAGCGCTCCGGAGCTGTTGTTGCCGCTGAGCCGGGAACCGAGTGTGATGTCTGCGTTCCCGTCGATGATAGGAGCAAGAAGCATCGGCAATTCAGATGGGCGGTCGCTGTAGTCGCCGTCGAGGAACACGACAATGTCGGGCTGTTGTGTATTAGCGAGGCCGGTCAAACACGCGCGGCCATATCCCCGGCGAGGCTCCTGGATAACGCGAGCCCCCATTTTTGCGGCGATCTCGCACGTTCCGTCAGAGGAATTACTGTCGATCACGAGGACTTCTGTAACGAGATGTGGCGGCAGATCATTGAGCACGTTACCAATGGCCTGTGCTTCATTATGCGTTGGGATGATGACGGAGACGCGCACGTGATTTGATCACCACCACGGAGACGTCGGCCGTCGCTGCGCCAGCCATGAGTCAATACCCCAGGTTCGCCCGGCGCGGCCCACCGCCAGCGCGAGCGCTGCAAGCACAGGCACCAGCAGTTCCCAGATCCACGCTGTACCAAACTCTGAAATCCAGAGACTGCTGAGGAAGAGAAAGGCGATGAACGCAGCCGGACGCGTGAGCAGTCCGAGAAGCAGCAGGATACCCAGCGAGATCTCTGTGAGCCCCTGCATTGGCGCGGCCAGAGCGGCATGGCTTGCCGCCTGCCCCATCACAGATTTCCACACCGCCGGTGCGTGGCTTGCCTTGATGTAGTAATTGATCAGGCCTGCGTAACCCGCGGCACTGTAGAGGCCCTTGCCCAGATTCTCAAAGAAGACCCAAACGAACATCGCGCCGATTGTCAGCCGCACCATGGTCAGGCCTTTTGCTGCCTGTGGCCGGCCAGAGGCGTTGAACGTCGCGTTTCCGGGAGTTGTGCTTGTGGCCATGAATGGACCTCTGATCAAAAGATTCGCCCGCGACTCGAGTCTGCAATCTTAAACTGTCGCTGGCGTGTGTACCAGAAGATGCGCGAAGCGCGCTTAAGTTTCAGGCCGAAATCGTCATCATCCCGCGTATAGCACCTCTCCCGCAAGCTCTACAATGTGCGCATGCTTTCAGGTTTTCAATGCGCGGGCTGTGGCGAGTGGAATGAGACCAATATTGATCCCTCCGCGGGCCGTCGCCAGAGCTATGTTGAGGACTGCCAGGTCTGCTGCAAGCCCAACGTCCTGCAGGTGTGGTGGGACTCTGATGAGAACGAATACGTGATTACGGCGGAGTTGGAATAAGAAGGCACTTAATTTCTTGCCCGTCGGTAACTATTGACTCTGAAACAGTAATAGCTGCCATAGGTGATCTGTGGTATCTTTCTGCGCCATGCCAGACAATCCAGCGGGAAATGCCCCACAGTTCCAGACGGCCACGTACGCAACGCAGCCTTCTCCTGATATCTGCAAGGGCTGTAAGCAGCCGGTCACCGGGATGTACTATCGCGCGAACGGCGCCATGGTGTGCGGCAGCTGCGCTGACCAGATCAAACGCCAGGCTCCGGGGGACAACCATGCTGCTTTCGTCCGGGCCGTGCTGTTTGGGCTAGTGGGATTCGCGATTGGGCTCACGTTCTATGCCGCGTTTGTGATCATTACGGACATCTCGATCGGCTACGTGGCGCTGGCCGTCGGGTGGATCATCGGCAAGGCGATGATGCTTGGCTCGAAAGGCATTGGCGGCCGCCGTTATCAGGTGACGGCGGTCCTGCTGACCTACGCTGCAGTTTCCATGGCGTTTATTCCGATCGCAATATCAGTCATGCGGCACCAGCAGGAAGCCACCAGGCCGATGCAACGGTCGGCACCGCAGAAAGCCGCCACCAGTTCGAGCGAATTAACTACCGGGCAGCAGGGAACTCCGGCTCAAGCCGAGTCCTCGGCCGCATCGGCTGAAGACAAGCCAGTGAGCGTTGGCAAAGCAGTTGGCTCTCTGCTCATGCTTGGGCTTGCCTCTCCTTTCATTGAACTCACTGAAGGTTTCAACGGAGTGATCGGGCTGGTCATCCTGTTTGTGGGAATGCAATTTGCATGGAAAATGACTGCGGGCACACGCCAGATCAATGTGGAAGGCCCGTACGAACTCTCCGCGGCCACTTCGGCGTAAACTATTGAGAGGCAGCTTTGCCGAACTATTGTGTCTACCTTTATTTCTGAGCTGAAAAAACAAACCTGTAACTGCTGCTCTGCTCCACTTGAGCCCGGAGCATTGGTGTGCCGGTCATGCCATGCTCTGGTCAACGCCGACGAGATGGAGCTCCTGGCCGCACAGGCGCGGCGCTGCGAAGGCCAGGGTGATCTGGAAGGCGCGCGCAAGCACTGGTACACGGCATTGGGGCTGCTGCCGCCTGAATCGCAACAGGCAAAGTGGATTCGCGAGCATCTCGGCGAACTGTCTTCGGCGACTGACGCGGCGCACCAGCAGAAAACTGCAGGCCAGGCGCCCGCGTGGGCGAAGAAGCTGGGTCCGCTCGCGCCTATCGCCCTGGTTGCCGCAAAGTTCAAGACATTTATCTTCGCAATTTTCAAATTCAAGTTCCTGTTCAGCTTTGCCGCGTTTATCGGACTCTATTGGAGCTTCTGGGGACCAAAGTTCGGCATCGGCTTTGCCCTGCTGATCTTCATTCATGAGATGGGCCACTTCATTGAGGTGAAACGGCGCGGGCTGCCTGCTGACATGCCAGTGTTTTTGCCGGGACTGGGCGCGTACGTGCGCTGGCAGGCCATGGGCGTCACGCTCGATACTCGCGCAGCTGTGAGTCTTGCCGGACCGCTGGCTGGTTTCTTCTCCGCCGCAATCTGCGGTCTCATCGGCCTGAAAACCGGAGACCCAATCTGGCTGGCGCTGGCCCGCACCGCCGCGTGGCTGAACGCGCTGAACCTGATTCCCATCTGGGTGCTGGATGGCGCAGGCGCCATGCTGCCGCTGAGCCTGATGGAACGCACTATGGTCATGCTGGTGGCCGGCGGAGTTGGCTACGCCACGCACGAGAGCGTCTTCTACTTCATTGCCGGTGGCGCGCTGGTCAACATCCTTATGGCTGCATGGGAGCAGCGCCAGGCGGCAGCCGCGGCAATGCATGCTTCCACGGTGATGTACGTTGAGCACCCACAGGACAACACAGCTCATGGTTCACCCATGATCGCGACGTACTACATTGCCGTGATGACCGCGCTCGGTCTGGTGCTCTACTTCGTGCCCGGCCATGGCACAGGCTTGCCGCACTACTGAGCGACTGCCACTGCTTTCTTTGCAAGACCATTCTTGAGCGCCTTTCTGAACTTCTCGTAGTCTGCCTCTGTCTGGTCGGCGTATTTATCCGCGAACTTCAGCAGCGCCGTCGCAGCTTTCTCTGTCT
>JBAIYI010000888.1:0-2099 GCA_037915955.1 Terriglobales bacterium | reverse complement strand
CCAGTCTGCCCCTGTGCCGTTGCGTTCGATCAGACGCATGTAATCGGCGAGCGAGATGGTGTGGAGCGTGATCTCAGGATGGGCGTGCCGGCCCATGAGCGGCTCGGCTTCCAGGCAGATGGTGCGATAGCAGAGGGCCGCGCCCTCGGCGCTGCATCCTACGATTCCGATATGCTTCGCCATCGCTTTAAAATCACCCTGAGGCATGAAGTGATGAGAACAAGAAAATATGCGCTTTCTGCTGCTGCCGTTGGTGCGGTTGCGTTCGGATCTTTCGCTGTCGGAGCGCTCGCCGTTGGGGCACTCGCGATCGGTAAGCTCGCCATTCGCCGGCTTGCAATCGACTCAGGCAAGCTCAAAGCACTCGAGCTTGATGAAATCGTCGTCCATCGACTCACGGTGAACCAGCTCCAGGTCAATGAGATCCTGGGCCTGCCGGGTGATTCGATGCGACACATCACAAGTTAGCTATCGAAAATCCATTCGGCCTTATGGCTGGAAGCCCACGGACTGCCACAGCGGCGCCGGCTGGAAGATGCGTCCGCCGGTAATCACCGTCGTCACTCTTCTTATGTCGCTGATATTCTGCGCTGGGTTGCCGTCGACGATGATTACATCGCCGCGCTTGCCCACTTCCAGTGTGCCTGACTCTTTTTCAAGGGCCATGGCGCGCGCGGGAACCAGCGTCGCCGCCTGGATTGCCTCCATTGGGGTGAATCGGGCTTTGACGTAGAGCTCAATCTCCCGGTCGACGCTGTAACCCGGGATAGCCTGGTCAGTTCCGGCGACGATTGGAATGCGTGCGTCATGCAGCAGCTTCACCGTCTGCAGCATCAGGTTGAAGCGCTGCTGAGCACGCTCGGCGTTGGCCGGGTCGGAGCCCATGCCGCCGATCTGCTCGCGTATCTCCGGCGCGACCTTGGCAAATCCCGGCTCGAAGGTTGAAACGTCAACGCTCCGGGGATGGCTGAACAGCTCCATCAGGGACATGGTGGGGTCAACCACGGTGTGGTGCTGCTGCAGCGCGGTGATCACCTGCTTCACCCTGTCTGAATCAGGAGTGATGGTGTGCTTCCCCGGGTCGGCCATTACCGCAGTGATGTACTGGATATGGTTGATCTGGTCCATGCCATCGTCAATCGCCTGCATGGCAGTCATGCCGATGGGCACGTGGCCGGTCACGGTCATGCCCAGCTTGTGCGCCTCTTCGGTAACGATCTTCACGATCTCCGGCTTCACCGAGCTGTAAATCTTGATCTGCAGCGCGCCGTCTTTCTTATATTGCTGCACCTGCTCGCGGGCCTGCTCCGGCGTGTCCACGCGGTTTACCCCGAGTGAAAACTGGCCGGTGCCGTCCACAATTCCCGCCATGAGCAGCCGCGGCCCCAGACCTTTACCGGAGGCGATCGAGTCGCGCACGTTTACGATGAACTCGCGCTCGTTACCGACGTCGCGAGCCGTAGTCACACCAGTGGCAAGGTAGATGGGTCCCCACTCCACCTGCTCAAAGTGTGCGTGCATCTCCCACAGGCCGGGGAGTACGCTCTTGCCTTCCGCGTGGATGACCTGGGCGTCTGGTGGGATCTGGATTGCGTTCGCTGCGCCGGCGGCGATGATTTTTCCGTTGCGGATCAGGAGGGCCGAGTTCTCCACCGGCGGCTTGCCGGTGGCGTCAATCAGGCGCCCGCCAACAATTGCGATCGTCTGCACCGGCTTGCCGCTGAACCCGGCAGCAATCTCCGCCAGGTTGGCCATGTTCTCGCGAGCGGCACTGCTGATGAAAGCCGATAATCCATCTTCATAGGCCGCGTCCACGGCTTCAAAATGATCGAATTCGCCATCTACGCCGACCAGCGCAATCAGGTGGTCCTGCGCGTCAAACCAGAGAGCTTCCATTCCCCAGATCAGGCCGCGAATGGTGACGTGATGCAGCGAGGCTTTCTTTCCCGCAATGGTAAATTCCTGCGGCCCCTGATCGGTAATCTGCACCGCGCCACTGGGCAGGGTCTTCAGGCTTGTGGGTCTGCCGTGAGCACGCCAGTAGCGCACCAGCATCATCTGCACGGCGACCGGCGCATAGGACGCCACGTCAAAGAACG
>JBAIYI010000903.1:0-1567 GCA_037915955.1 Terriglobales bacterium | reverse complement strand
TCGCCTCCGGGCTGCGGAATTTCTGGTAACAGCGCTCGCCCTGGATGGTGACCTTGCGATAATGCGGCACGCCCTGCGTGCCTTCGCCGCCATCTGGTTCGGCGTAGTAGCGCACCGGCACGCCGGTATTCTCAAACAGAAAATCACGCACGCGCTGCTTGTCTTTGAAGCCGGTGTTGTAAATCGTCTTCGCGTGCTCCGGGCACAGCACCACAATGGCCTCATGGTTCATGAGGTGGCGGTAGCTCCACACCGTAGCCAGCACCTGGCAGATGGAGCGCAGGATAGGCTCGGCTTTCGGCGCGGTATGCTCACTCACGCCGCGCGGCGGCTCAGCCGCGAACAAAGTAATCGTGCTGTCAGTTTTTGAAAAGCCGCGGTCCACCTGAAACGGCTCCCACGGATTCTCTTCTTCGTTTTCTGCAATGCAGTAAGAAAACTTCCCCGAGTTCCCCAGCGCGGACATGTCGATTCCATCCGGCCGCCCGCCGCCGATATTGAGCAGCATGAGCTGGAGCGCCCGTCCTACGCTGCTGTTTGCGCGCGCCACGTTGCTGAAGACGTTCTGCCGCGACCAGAAGCCCAGCTCTTCCCGCACCGGCCCGTTGATGATCGCCAGCGGCGCGGCAAAGTGCGTGGTGGCCTGTACGCCGTGGGCGTTAAAGTTCTCGTCGCACAGCGCGCGGACCAGGGGAATGAGCACGCGCATCATCTCCGGCCTGCATCCAGCCATGACGGCGTTGGCAGCAATCTTTTCGACCGTGGCTTCGCCGTACGCGGGCGGGATGCGACCAATCACGCTGTCCGGAGCCAGCTCACTGCGGCGCAGCATGGCCGCCACGCGTTCGACAGTAGGTGGGATTACCGGCAGCGCATCACCGAACTCGCGATAGCAATACTCGAACGGATCTTCTTGGTCGTTGACAGTGATGCGGCTCGCGGGTGGAGCAACTCTCCGCAGCAGCATGGGCTCCGATTCCCCGGTGCCATCCTCTGCCGCATGCGGCTCCAGATGTCGCGATCCGCAGCCCGGCTTCCATGCCGGGGCGCCGTCATTTGGGGGAACGATCTCAGCATGCCCGAATTCGGAAGCAATCTCGTTCAGCCCGGCTTTGTCGAACCCCACTAAAGTCCGGCTGACCTGTCCGCTCTCATCAAGCAAATAAAGCGTAGGCACCGACTGCGGATTTAAGACCTTGCTTAGTTTGAACCCTGCATCGAGCTCCACCGGATATTTGATCCCCATCTGCTCCACGAACTGCTTCGTCGCCTGTGCGGAATCCTGCGACAGCCCAATCACCTGCACGTTGCCGCTGGCCAGAGCGTTGAGATAGGGAAGCGCAAGCTGGCAGGTGGGACAGTCGGTCTCAAAGATCACCAGCAAGGCCTTCGCTCCCGGCCGGTACGAGGCGAGCGACTGGAGATCGTAGTGCTGCTCTGCGGTTTGCGCCATGCAAGAAAGATAGTCGCCGGTCAGGCATGTTTACAAGGCCGGCCAAGATGAGATGTGTCGAGCGCTGAAAAGTTCCAGTATTTGCTTGCATATAAATGAGAGCAAGCGGAGAGA
>JBAIYI010000815.1:0-2105 GCA_037915955.1 Terriglobales bacterium | reverse complement strand
CAGTTCCTGGCCGACGTGGAACTGATCTGTGAAGACTGCAAGGGCACGCGCTACAAGCCGACTGTCCTGGAGGTCCGCTACAAGGGCAAGAACATTCATGAAGTGCTGAACCTGACGGTTCGCGAGGCCATGCAGTTTTTCTCCGGACTCCCGAAGATCATCGACAAGCTCAGGGTTTTAGAAGAGGTGGGATTGGGTTACCTGCGGCTGGGACAGTCGGCCACTACGCTGAGCGGCGGCGAGGCGCAGCGGATGAAGCTGGCTGCGCATCTGGTGCCCGCGGGCCGGCCGCGTGACTTTGAGCCCGAAACCGAGGAAGAAAAAGAGCAGCGCAAGCGGGCGCGAGCCGGCAAGGGCATGCTCTACATCTTCGACGAGCCAACCACGGGGCTGCATTTTGATGATGTGAGCAAGCTGCTGGCGGCATTCCGCAAGCTGATTGAGGCAGGCGGCTCAGTGCTGGTGATTGAGCACAATATGGAGGTCATCAAGACGGCTGATTGGATCGTGGATCTTGGCCCCGAGGGCGGCGACAAGGGCGGACAAGTAGTGGTGACCGGGTCGCCGGAAGTTGTGGCACAATGCTCGAAATCCCATACAGGCAAGTGGCTGAAACGCATCTTAAAAGCTGAGAGTTCCCACTCGAATGGGCATCATTAAACTGGCGTTTATCCTTTTGCAGGCAGCTTCCAGTGTGACGCAGCGGCCCGCCTCAGATCCGGTGGCCCAGGCTGAGGCCCTGTTGCAGAAGCAACAATACGCGGAAGCAGAAGAGAAGCTTCGCGGCGCGGTGGCGATGCAGGAGAAGAATCCGCAGGCCTGGTTTGATCTGGGTTTCGCGGAGAGCCATCTGGGAAAAACCGCAGAAGCGATTGCCGCCTATCGCAAAGCCACCGAGATCGTGCCGACGTGGTTTGAAGCCAACCTGAATCTCGGAGTCGCGCTGGCCAAGAGCGGCGACTCAGCCGGAGCAATTCCAGTCCTGAAGCATGCCACCGAATTGAAGCCCATGGCGGGAGGGGCGCAGGCGCTGGGGAAGGCGTGGCTGTCGTTGGCAGAAGTAGAGCAAGGCAGCGATCCCAAAGCAGCTGCGGAAGCATTCGATAAAGCCGCCGAACTCATGCCCGGCGACCCGGAGCTTTGGGTGAAGGCGGGCGAGTCTCTGGATAAAGCGAATGATGTCGCCGGCGCGGAGCAGCGCTTTCTGAAAGCTGCCAACGCAGGAAGCACCACGGGCATAGCACGGCTGGTACGACTGATGGCCAGGCAGAAGCGCTATGCGGAAGCCGAGCCGTGGTTGCAGAAATACGTGGAGAAGGCGCCCAATGACGCTAATGCGCGCATTGAGCTGGCGCGCTTATTGGCCGATCAGGGCAAAAAGACGGAAGCGATCGCTGAACTGGAAAAGCTCAATAAGCCGGGGGCCGATTCCGCGATTCCCATGGAGCTGGGAGAAATGTACCTGGGAGAAAAGAAGTTCGCGGATGCGGAACGATCTTTTCGCCAGGCACTGCCTGCAAGAGCCAAAGATCCTGAACTGCATCTTGGGCTGGGACAGGCGCTGCTCTATCAATCAAAGTATGCCGATGCGGAAAACGAGCTGGGCAGGGCGATTCAACTGAAACCTGACTTTGGCGATGCCTACGATTATCTAGCCGATGCGGCGCGACAGAACCAGCATTACGAACTGGCGATCAGGGTCCTGGATGCGAGGGCCAAATACCAGCCTGATAATCCGAAGACGTATTTTCTGCGTGCCATTTGTTACGATCACCTGCACGCCGTGAAGCCGGCGGTTGAGTACTATAAGAAATTTCTGGCGATCGCAGGGGACAAATTTCCTGACCAGCAGTTTCAGGCCCGGCATCGCCTGATCGCCCTGCAACCACAGTGATGAAACACCTCATCCCTTTTATGGCAGTTGCTGTTCTCGCATTGATAGGCGCTGCTCAGCAGCCCGAGCAGGCACAAGCGCCCTCTCAGGCCGCCCAGCAGCACCGCGTCACCGCGCAGGAGATCGAGAAGCTGAAGGCGGAAATAGCAAAGGCACACAATGGCCACCGCGCTCAACTCAACAGCGAACTGGCCAACAAGCTGGTGGATGT
>JBAIYI010000118.1:0-3836 GCA_037915955.1 Terriglobales bacterium | reverse complement strand
CAACCACTGCTTACCGTCAGAACGCTCTTCCCGCAGCTCTATCCCAAACTGGTCGAGATCATCCAGATTCTTGGAGCAAGCGGCCTGGTAATGGTGCCCAGCCATGAAGAGCTTAGTGGCGACCGCGCGGCCGACGTGGACCTTTATTACCAGGGTGCCACCATTCCTGCCGACAAGCGTATTGAACTTTTCCGCATAGCGTGGGACGTCTCGTGTTCATCCTTCGCCGGACGCCAGACTCTTTATGAAAGATATTTCTCCGGTGATCCGTGGCGCCTCGCGATGTTGCGCTACCAGAACTACCCGCACCAAAAGGAATTGAAAGATCGCGTCTGGAGCTTTGCCCAGCGGACCAGGGAACGGGACCAGCGTGAACAGCAGAAGCGGGAGCAACAACAGAAGACCGCAACTGCCCGGGAGAAGAGTCATGTCACAGCATGACCCCGCGAGTGGCTCGGCCCGTTTGCAGGCGGTCGATGCTGCCAAATATCGTGATGTCATCCGCCATCTGGCTGCGGGCGTCACCATCATTACAAGTTCACTTGCAGGAGAGCCAGTTGGACTCACCGCCACTGCCGTCTGCTCCGTCTCGGCTTCGCCGCCGCTGCTCCTGATTTCGCTCAACGCGGCATCGCGTACGGCCCAGGGCGTTGCTGAAACCGGCAGGTTCGCCGTTCACCTCCTGCCCCACCGCGGACGCAGATATGCTGAGCAGTTCGCCTCGCGCGGTTCGCATTTTGAGGGCGTCCAATACATTCGGCATTCAACCACCGGCGTTCCGGTTCTCGCTGACGTGCTTGGCTACTTTCTTTGTGAGGTAGAGCAGAACAATCCCGCGGCGGACCACGTGGTCTTCATTGGTCGCGTGCTCGAGTGCGAACTCGGGGACCAGGCGCCTGACCCATTACTCTATTTCGATCGCGGATACCGGAGGCTCGCAGCAGGCGTGGAACCCGGGGCGGAAAACCTTGAGCCCTGGGGATCCACCGCAGACGCAGGTTTGCCCGGTTTTGGCTGGTAAGAACATTGGCTGGTAATTTTCAGGAGGCCCCATGGACGCAGTAACCCGGCTGTTACAAGGATCAATCGATCTCCACATTCATCCATCGCCATCGTTATTTCCCCGCCGCATCGACGCCGTTGAAGCGGCGCAGCAGGCTGCGCAAGCCGGGATGCGCGCCATCGTGATCAAGAGCCATCACCACACCACTGCTCCGGAGCTGGTTCCGCTCAAGTCCCACGATCTCAAAGACATTCCTGTGCAGGTTTTTGGCGGTGTGGTGCTCAACAGTTACGTTGGCGGGCTGAACCCGTACATCGTAGACATGACGCTTCGTATGGGGGGCAAGATTGTCTGGTTTCCCACCATCTCGTCTATCAATCACATCAAGCACCATGAAGCGCAGCCGCACATGAAGTTCCCTTCGCAGGTGGGCCGCGAACTCCCGGATATCCCCGTAAAAGTGCTGGACGACAAAGGCGAGCTGCTTCCGCAGGCGCGGCTGATTCTTGAGCTGATCGCCGAAGCCGATGCGGTCTTGTCCTCAGGACATGTCTCTGTTCCTGAAGCGCTGGCATTGCTGCGCGCCGCCAACGAGGTCGGGGTCCGCCGCATGCTGATCAACCATCCGGATTTTGTCATCGACGCGAGCGAAAAAGACGTGCAGGAATTTGTCCGCCTCGGCGCTTACATTGAGCACTCCATGTGCATGTATCATCCCGAGTCCACATTCCACTTCTGGAATTTTGACCGGCTCAAGCGCTGGATTGAGCTAGTTGGGCCGGAGCGCACCTTGCTCGGCTCCGATCTCGGGCAGAAGAACAATCCGCTGCCGGTGGAAGGCCTTCGTTACACGGTGGAAAAGCTGCTCGATATCGGCATCAAGGAGCACGAGATCGAGTTCATGATCAAAAAGAACGCGGAAGCATTGCTGGGCCTGGAAGAAGCGGCCGAACGTCGGCTGCCCGCGAAAAAAGGAGCCTAGGATATGAGCACGAAAACTGAACAGCAAACCAGCGGAATAGCGTACCACTGGGACAAGATTCCTTCAGAAGTTGTCCGCGAAGGTATCAGCCGCAAAGGTTTCCAGTGGAAAGACATGATGATGGTGATGAATGAGTGCCATCCTGGAATGAAGCTGAATCCTCACAGCCATACCTTTGAGCAGCTGGCTTACATCGTGAGCGGCCGGGCCATTTACCACGTGGGGGAAACCGGACATGAAGTTGGGCCCGGCTCTTTTCTGGTGATTCCCGCGGGTGTGACCCATTACATTGAGCCGCTCGGCACCGAGCCGGTGATGAACCTGGACTTCTTTCTACCCGCGCGCGAAGATTACCGCCATCTGGTGAAATATCTGGAAGACGAAAAGTAAGCTCGAACCCTGGCTGCACGAAAGTGCCGGAGGCAAACATGAATGTGAACGGACTGAAATTTGATCTCTGTTGTGCCGCCCGCCTGCTTTATCGTTTTGGGCTCAGCGTTGGCAATGCCGGACACCTGAGCATCTCGATTGGCGAGAACCGCATGCTGGTGAACCGCTTCGGGCCCTCCTTCGCCACCATGACCCCCGCCGATGTGCTCGCCATGGATTACCAGGGTAACGTGCTCCAGCACGATCCCTCCGTCAAGCCTTACGTGAACGAAACAATCCATCTCCACGGCGTCATCCATCGCTACAACCCGCATGTCACAGCCGCGGCGCACACGCATCCGCCCAATGTCGTCACCTGGAGCACCTTCCGCAAGCTGCCGGACGCCTACGATCAGGAAAGCTGCCTCCTCGCCGATGACATCGCCATCGTAGCCGAGGAATTCACCGGCCTCGCCCAGTCTGAAGACCGAGTACGCCCGTTTGCGCAGGCGCTCGGGAAAAAGCCGGTAGTCCTCTTGCCCAACCATGGCGCCATTACCAGTGGCCCGAGCATACAATCCGCGCTTTTTCGCATGATCCTGCTCGAAGGCGTGTGCCAGCGCAACATTAATGTAGCCGCCGCGGCCCAGGCCACCGGGCTGATGCCTCACGCTATCAAGCCGGAACATGCACTCACGACAAAAAATGAACTGGCAAAGATTCCCATCCTCGATGCTCTTTGGGAAGATCTGCTGAAACGGCTTCGCCAGACTGACCGCGAGTTGTTTCAGATGCAGGAAAACGCCGGCGCTCAGGCCCGTTCTGAGGCGCTATCGGCCTAATCTCTCTTTCCTAGGCATTGAGGATCTGGAGACACCTGCAGCAAAAGGAAGAACTGGTGACCCTGGGAGGATTCGAACCTCCGACCTGCGGTTTAGGAAACCGTCGCTCTATCCATCTGAGCTACAGGGCCACACCGTCCATTTTAAACCGGCACACCCGCCAAACGCCTTTACACCTCTAAGGCCTGAATCTTACCCGCCTCTGCGTAACGAACCTTATTCCCTCGTAACCCGCAACCGAACACAATCCCTTCAGCTGACCGGCCGAGGTGTGGCTGCGCCTCCTCGTGCCAGCAAAAGTGGGGAAAAGTTGAAAAAGGCAATCCTGCTATCGTTCGTTCTGGCCGCGATGTCCGCGTCTGCTTTCGCCGGCGATAATGACAGCGTGCCGGTTACGCCGTCACATCCCGTACTTGCGCCAGCTCCGCGCGCCGAAGTAGCCGAGGCGACCCTGCCGGTGATGATCGAATCTCCACGGCGGCACAAATTCTTTGACGTGAAGAACTCGCTCGCGCTTGGATCCTTCGGAATGGGCCTGACTGCCGACGCGCTCTCCACGCAGAAAGGGCTGGCGTATCCGCGATTCAGCGAGATGAACCCGCTTGCGCGTCCGTTCGTACAGACTCGCGGCGGCGCCGCC
>JBAIYI010000075.1:0-5041 GCA_037915955.1 Terriglobales bacterium | reverse complement strand
GGCGATGTTTCTGCAATTTCAGCAGCAGGTCAGCGATCTCATCCAAGGACCGCCCGTGATCAACCCGCTTTCGGTGAAGGTCACCGACAATTTCCTCTTTTTGCCGGCAGCGGGGTTTCTTCCCATCGGCAACGTTCACCCCGGCGATGGTTTCGATTACCTCCAGTTTTTCAACGGCCGCACATATCACCGGCCAGTGTTCATGGAAGGAGCAAGAGTGGAGAGGCTGATTCATACGTCCTTCCTGTACCCGCCAATCGATCTCAGCAACAAGGAAATGCTGTGGCTGTATCAGGTGCGCGAGAACCAGCAGAGCTTTGATGCCGGAGTAACTCCGCCCCGGCTGTACATGCTCTTTGCCAATGGCCATATACCCTTCCAGGGAGATGCGGAATATGACCTGAGCTATTGGGATTATGCCAACTATGTATAGCAAGCAACGAAAGGGAGCGTATCAAAATGTCCAAGCTATTTAACGATATCCAGCCCGGCGACCTGATCATGTCAAGCTTCTGGAATCAGGTCTTGCAAGCTCTCAATTCGTTCGACGACCGAATTTCGGCGCTCGAGGCGGCAGGAGCAACGGGAGGAGCGCTGACGATCAGTGGAATTTTTCCTTCCACGCCTCCCCATATCGGCGACACGATTACGATTCTGGGTCATGGATTCGGAGTGCCATCCTCGAACAGCGCCAACATCGATGGGACTTCTGTCACGCAGCTGCTGGCGGGCAGCAATGATTCGCAGTTGATCATCAAGATCCCCAACTTGCAGGGGATCCCACAGGCGGGCAAGTTCGTTACGCTCACGGTGGCGAATCCCAAAGGCTCCGCCAATATTACCTTCCTCTTGTTGCAGGGCCTGCCTACAACGCCGACCGGCACCTTGCAGATCAACCAGAGCCCGACTAAGGTGTCGCCCGCGGATCCGCTGGCGGTTGCCGGAAAGCCTTACACCTTCACATTCACGGTGACGGCCATTACCTCAATGGACGAGATCTATACGGTCACGCCGTCAGTGAGTGCCGGATGGACAGCGGTGTTGGTCGACGGCTCCGGAAATCCGATCGTTCCATCAGAGGTGGCGATCGCGAAAGGTGATCCGCCGAACGGCATAGCGCAAGACATCCGGATCCTCGTAACGAGCCCGGCCGGCGCCGCCAACGGCGCGTCTTCGCCGGTCAATGTCGCGGTCACGGCGAAGCATAACTCCAGCCTGACCAGCACCGGCAGCAGTTCCACGCCGTTAACGATAGGAAGTCCTCTCCCCGGAGGACAGGACCAGGTAATTGTCTCGTTAGATTCCGTCTTCGCTCCTGGAAGTGCAGCAGGAGGAACCGTGAAAATTCCGCCGACAAATGCCCAAGTGCGCGTGGATTTTAAGGCAACTATTAAGGACACGGGCACCCCAACGACGTATACGATCGCGGCTCCCCAGATTCAGCCTGCCTCGGCTTTGTGGACCGCGCAGCTCAAGAGCGCGGCGCAGATCACAACGCCCGGATCGCATCTGTTCTCGATTTCGCTTCAAGCTCAACCGAGCGCACCTGCGGCGAATTTGGTGATTTCCGTGAGTTCCAGCAGTGGCCCGGTGGTGACTGGCCAGGTGAGCCAGCCCATTATCGCTGGATAAAGAAGGGTAAAAGAAGGAAACGACATTTTGAGGAGGGTTTCGATGAAAGTGATGAATCAGATGGCGGCTCTGCAGGATTGGGGTAGAACCCAAAGAATCGCTTTTGCGGGCTTGCTCCTGGCCTTGTGCATAGTGGTGTCTTGTGTGCCACTGCATGCGCAACTCGCGAACTACAAACTTTGTTATACGCAGGTGGTGGGCCTGCCGATCACCAATCCCAACCAGCCGCCGACCATTGACGGAGTCGTCGCGAACGATCCAGGCTGGCATCAGGCGTTCCGCTACGTCTTTAACAATGGCACTCCGTCCTCCAACGCGGTGCAGGGAATCAGAGACAACAACTTCCTCTACATGTCAGTGGAAGTGAACAACGATGCCACCTATGACGATGCGGACTTGTTCATTCTGACGCTGAGTCCCTCGCACGGTGCAAATCCAGCGGACGATCGCCGAATCCATATCTACCCGAACAATACAGGCGTCCAGAAGGCCGTGGGCTCGAGTGCGCGCCAGGTGGACTACTGGACGAACAGCACGACCTGGAACACGCCCTCGGCAACCTCTACGCTACCCGCTGGCACGGACATCAAGGTCAGTAACTCCGGCGCGCCCGATTCCGGCAACGTGACTTGGGTGATCGAAATCAAGCTGCCACTTGCCGCGTACAACATTCCCGCCACAGGAAATTTCGGCATGTTTTTTGACATCATGGCTGTTAACGGAAACACCTCCACAGTTACCGAGAATTTCTGGCCGAACGAAGCCGGGAATGCAGTGGGCGTATTTACTGATACCAATACTCCCGCGGTCGCAACGTGGGGCAACGGCACGCAGGACCCGGCCGCTACCTGCTATGGAGTCTATCTGACTCCCGGCAATAGTACGGATATCACCAGCAACCATAATCAGACCCAGATTGATGCTGCGAGTACGCCGAACAGCAATATCTTTACCGCAACGCCTCATAACAATTCCGTGGACCGCAACGGCAATCCGATCGCTGTTTCCGGGATTACCGTAAAGTTCAGCATCGCGAATTTCGGCCTGGCGAACAACTGGACTCCGATTCCAACAGCGCCGAATCCCGTGGGTCCGCAGAGCATCGCTGCAGGGGGCACCGGCAGCTTCTCCACTACGTCATGGAACATAACGGACCCGACACTGATTCACAACTACCAGCTGCATCCGGACCAATGCATCAAGGTCGACATGGACTCAACCGTCGCGGGCGTGAGCTTTGTCAATAAGAGCGTAAAGCGCAACATGTGGGTGCAGACCGCATCTGAGGTCGTAAAACCCGCCAGGATCGACGCCAAGGGATTTGATCCACCGCCTGCGGGGCAGCCCGATCAGATTTTTGATCTGGTTCTTTCGAAAAAGCAGGAAACCATTCAACGCAACCCCGATGTTGCCGCCACAAACGTAGGCAATGGACGGGTGTTCTCCCGCCTGACCTGGATCGCAAGCGGATGCCGGCACACCGGACAATTCGTGCAGATCCTCAAACAGAAGTACGAGATTTGCGAAGATGCCGGGGCATTCGGGTCCATTGTGGAGCATGCCGGAGCGCAGGCTGTTGGCGACTGGGTCACCGGCCTGGAAGGGAACGGCCTGAACAAGGTAGGCAAGCTCAAGAACGTCTACCGGGTCAACGTTCCCAAAGATGGTGTGGCCGATTTGACCACGCGCTTCCAGCCAATCGAAGGCCCGGTCAAGAAGGGCTGCTTCAACAAGTCGCAAGGCGGAGCGATGGTTCTGTTCTTCGGCATGGTCATCGTGGGAGTGAGGCTCTACCGGCCCAGACGGCGGAAGAACAGTGATCCCAGTGTGTAAGGAGACGGATTGATGTCGGAAACCTTGCAGCAATTCCTGATCGCCCTTGATCCCGGGTATGCATGGGCAGGGGCGATCCTCGCGGCAATGGCCTATGCGGTGCGCTCTGCCCGGCGTGAAGCGCTCGACAAGCGCACCGTGTATTGGGCTTGCGTGTTGGGAATCGTCATTGGGCTCTGGGGCGGTCATCTGCTCGGGATCTTTTATTACGGTACCGATGGACGTCCCTGGGCCTGGCTGCGGTTCTGGTCGGGAGGGCAGGCGCAGTACGGCGGAATCGTGGCCGGAATGGTTGCGGTATTGCTCTTTCTGAAGTTTCGCAAGCTCTCTGCGCTTCAGTGTGCCGATGCGATTGCCCCCGGCGTTGCGCTTGGCGTTGCCATAGGCAGGATTGGATGTTTCCTGAACGGCGACGATTTCGGCACTCTCACTCGCTTGCCATGGGGCACGCGCTTTGCGCCCGGGACAGAGGCTTATTACGACCATCTCACGCGCGGCTGGATTTCCTCCGCAGACGCGCTTTCACTGCCGGTGCATCCGATCCAGCTTTACGCAGCTCTGCTCTGGCTCGGTTTTTTCGTGGTGCTGGCTACTTATCGCCCCGCACAAAATGGGCTTCGCTTCGCGGCGTTCATGTTCCTGCAGGGGGCTGGACGTTTTGCGGAACAACTCTTTCGCGGCGACTTCCAGCCAGTGCTGGGCCCTCTGTCACTCACGCAAGTTATCAGTCTCTGCTTCATTGCTGCGGGAGTTGGAATCCGGCTTTATCAGGTAAGGAAAACGGCAGATTCGGCGGCCTCAAATCTCTGTCTAACGCGGCAGGTCGAATCAGCATTCTGATCCGGGGTTGAATGGTTGGAATACAACCCAACACGACGTTGATTGGCCATCTGCGGATCAGGAGCAGGTCTTCTGATCCGCAGGCGGAGCGGCAGCGCATCTCGCGGATGCTGTCTTCGGCCACGCTGCATCCAGCCGGGCTACCTGAGACAGCCATGCTGATTGTGCGGCGGCTGGCGGATCCTTTGCCCTCCCGCTTGCGCGCCGGGCCGCGTGATCTTGTTCCGGATGCTTCCTGGGAACGCGCGGTTACAGGAGCGCTGGAAAATCTTGCTGCTTCCGCTGCACGGCCGGCATACGGCCCTGTGCCGGCGGAAAGCAACGCTGTACTGTTTTACGATCGCGCGGAGGTGCTGGCTTCACTGGCGCTGGATTGGATGAGTGGCACGCTGCCTGTCCAGTGGTGGTGGCGGGAGATTTTGCGCGGACGCGATGCCATCACCGCGCTTCTGCGCGAATGGATTGAAGCGCCGCAATATGTTCCCGGCGCCCTTAGCCTGCTTGCGCAGAGCAACGAAGCAGTGAAATTCGTGCAGCGCCTGCCCCGGCAGGCCGTTGCTGAAATCCTGCAGGCCGTCATCACGACCTATAACTTACCGCAGCCGAAGATTGAAAACCTAGCTCCAGCACATCATCCCGAAGAGCGCCTCGGGCTTTCTATCCGATTGCCGAAAGCAGAAGCCCAGAAGCAGATGTTGGTCGCTCACGCCACTGCTTCGCGTTGGACGCCTGAAGC
>JBAIYI010000588.1:0-5171 GCA_037915955.1 Terriglobales bacterium | reverse complement strand
GCGGCGTTGCAGAGCGCTTCCTGGGGGCTGGGGCAAATCATGGGAATGAACTTCCGGAGCGCCGGCTTCAATAGCGTGGAGGACATGACGGCCGCGATGAGCGCGAGCGAGGACCAGCAGCTGCTGGCGATGGCCAACTTCCTGAAGAGCACCGGCCTGGCCACGCCGCTGCAGATGCACAACTGGGCGGCTTTTGCGCGCGGCTACAACGGGCCAAACTTTGCCATTAACCGCTATGACGTGAAGCTGAATGCCGAATTCCAGAAGTTTTCCGCGATGGGCGTGCCGGACCTGAGCGTCCGCGCGGCGCAGCTTTACCTGACGTATCTGGGCTTCCCTCCCGGAACGATTGACGGGGTGGCCGGGCGGCACACGCTGGACGCTCTGGCCCAATTCCAAGCCAAGAACGGAATCACGCCTTGTACCACGATCGACGACCCGTGCCTGGCGCAGTTGCAAGCGGCGCTCACGGCAGCACGGGCAGCGGCGGCGGCGTAGAAAACTTTTTACCGCAGAGGGCGCAGAGGCCAGAGGGTAGTTGGTACTTGGTAGTTGGTAGTTCGGTGAGCAGCACTCAACATTACCGATCAGCGATCAATTATGCAGCCCTATTCCTTTTAGAACGTTCCACAATAGCCTGGCGCGGCAGCCGGAGCCGCGCCAGCGCTAAAGCGCTGATTCTTTTTTGAGTGCTTCACGCGGCCCTGAAGGGCGGCTCTTTCACCGGTGTATCCAGATGCCCAACTTCGCCGATTTTGGACGGTGTAACAGTTTGCGGGATTTGACCGCGTTCCAACAGAGCCAGGAGTCCTGTTCTCGAAACATATTGACGAGGGAAAGAGTCAGACGCGGCATGCCGCGTCTCTACGCTCAGGGTTTATTTCAGCGCAGGCGAGGGCGCCTGCAGGGCAGGGGACGCGGAGGTCGCAGAGGTTCTGAGGATCGGAGCATCGGGCCAAGCAAACATCGATCCGATACTGACCGCATAATCGCCACTGACTGGCGCTGATGAACACGGACAGGGGATGAAAATGCCCAAAGTCGGGGGATCTACGTGATTTATGGGTGTTTCCCTACTGTTCACACCCTAGATTCATGTGGTTTTGCTGGATTGCCCGTGGTGTTAAAGCGGCTTATAATCCTTCCACTCTGGCCGTTTCTCGAAGATTGGATGAGTAAAAGGTGACTGGCCTTCCGTGAGCTAGGGAGGCGCGCGGGAAACTGGTATTTTTGGGCCTAACGCGATGAAAAAGCACCTGTTACCCATCCTGATCAGCGCCACGGCTGTGATGGTAACCGGCAGACCCGCAATAGGGCAGCAGACGAACATTGTGACCACGCATGACGCGTACGGACACGTAGTGTTCACTGATGCCAGGGACGCCGAACCACAGCCGAAGCCGCAGCTATCCGCCTCCGCACCGGCGGGGGGGACGTCGCGTTACAGCGGACTGGTTTACTGGAGCAGCAAGGACCACCGCTGGAAACCCGTGCCTTCTGTTTCTTCATCCACTATGAGAGCAGCTCAGCAGGCAGCCCGGGAAGTTGAGTCGGCCCAGCCGGCACGCGGACTGTTGAAGTCGCGTCCGGTAACGCCCGGCGAATCTTTACCGGCTGTTGCTGTGTCGCAATCGGTGGACAAGGCGATTGAGGACGCAGCCCAGCGCCATGGAGTGGACCCCAATTTGGTCCGCGCCGTGGTGAGGGTGGAATCAGGCGGGAACCCGCATGCCGTTTCACGCAAAGGCGCCATGGGACTGATGCAACTGATGCCCCAGACCGCCAAAAGCCTGAATGTGGGGAACGCGTTTGATCCCAACCAGAACGTGGATGCTGGCGTGCGCCACCTGAAGAGCCTGCTGGAAAGCTACAACGGCAACGTGGAGCTTTCCCTGGCGGCTTACAACGCCGGAAGCGGCGCTGTGGCCAGAAACAAGGGCATTCCTCCTTACCGGGAGACGCGCGACTACGTGAAGAAAATCACTGACCTTTACTGGAACTCAGCTCCAAAGAAGAAGGTAGAGGAAACACGTGACGCCGAGGGACATCGCTCATTCACGAACAACGAGTAACGATGTTTCGGGTTTAACCTGAAGGTGCTTTGAAGCAGTAAATGAAGACCGGACCCTGCAAGCTGAAGCCGCAGAAGGCTGTTGCATTGGCCTTGCTGCTGACGTGTGCGTTCCTGACCTTGGCCGGGTCGCCGGCTTACGCGCGCACGGTAGCGCAGAAGAAGCAGGCCGCAAAGGGATATCTGGAGCAGGCGGACAAGCTGCGCGACGCGCTGTTGGGCACTCCAGAGGGAGAGCGCGACAAGCGGGACTACCAGAAAGCGATTGACGCCTATCGCAAGGTTTACTACACCGCGCCAAGCTATGCCCGTGCCGATGCCGCCGTTCTGGCCGTGGCCGAACTGCTGGATGATCAGGGCCGCGTATTCAACGATCCCAAGAATTTTAAAGACGCGATTGGCCAGCTGGTTTTCCTGCGGCGCGAATATCCGGGCAGCAAGTACCGCGTGGGCGCGCTTTACACGATTGCCGAAATCTATCGCGATGACCTGAAGGATAAAGAGCAGGCCAAAGCCGGATTCGAAGATTTCCTGAAGCACTATCCGCATGCTCAGCTGGCGACCAAGGCCAAACAGGCTGTAGCGGAAATGGAAGATGTGGACGCCAGCGCTGGCTCGGGTTCGCGCCGGAGGAATGCGAAAAAGCAGCAGCCTGCACGCACGCCGGAGCCAAAAGCCGCGTGGGCGGATGCGCATCCGGCGATCAAGATTCGCGAGAAGGGCGCTGCGAAGAGCGAGGCGCGGAAGAGCAAGCAGAATCAGAGTAACGCTGCAGCGAGCGCTTCGGCTTATGAAGATTCGACAGATGATGATGGGGCGGATCGCGGAAGCAAGGACCGCACCTCGTCGGCGCGAAACAGCGTGAACAATCCCGATGATCAGCCTGCAGCTCCGGCGCAGATGCAGAATGCCGGCGGAAACGTCCCTTCCGGCAGCGCACCTGCTGGCTTGCCGCCGGTGGGCCGACTGCCCCGGCTTACGAGCGTGCGCCACTGGTCAACGCCCGATTACGTGCGCGTGGCGATTGATCTGGAGCAGGAAGTCACGTACCAGGCCGGACGCGTGCCGCACCCGGACCGCATCTTCTTTGATCTTTACGGCACCAAGCTGGCGTCAGACCTGGTGGGCAAGACCTTTGATGTGGAGGCCGGCTTCCTGCATAAGATCCGGGTAGCGCAGTACAAGGCCAACATGGCGCGCGTGGTGCTGGATGTGGACGATGTGGCCGAGTACTCGGCGTTTCTGCTGCCGAATCCGTATCGCCTGATCATTGATATCCATGGCAAGGTGCCACCGAAGCAGCTAGCGAAAAATCCGGCCGCTGAGGCAAGGCAGCAGGTTGCGGCCGAAGCACGCCAGGGCTCCGACGTGAGCCGCATTGTGGAGTCGAAGCCTGGTCAGAGCGCGGGTGGTTCCGAAAGCAGGCCGAGTTCTTCCGTTGCTACAGCGGATTCTAGGCAGAGCGCCGCGGCTCCGACTGGTTCGGGCGCAAACTCAGGTTCCACGGTCGTCAGCAAAGATGCTGCGAAAGATTCCGGTAAGAGCAAGGATTCGCAGGCGAGTGAACCGGATGTGACGGTCCGGCAGATCCGTCCGGGACAGAAACAAAATGACAGCGCCGCCGGCGCCCTGCAGAAAGCCGAAGATGCAAAGAGCGGCCCGGGCACAGGAACAAAGAGCGGACGCGGTGGTTCGGGTTCGGCGACGGCTGCGAGCGAGGTTGCGAAAAACGATCCGCCGCGAATCGTGGTCGATGACACCACGGCGAGCATCGACGCAACCGACAAAGCCACGCCGAAGCCGACCAGCGGGCCGACATACGAAGCAGTCGCACCGCAGCAGTCAAGCCGGAACAAAAAGACCGCAGTCGTAAAGCCTGACGCGAAAGCGAGCAAGGGTCCGACCACCACCACACACGTTGCAGCGCCGACTGCGAACGGCGAGCGCTCGCTAATTCGTGCGCTGGGACTGAAGATCGGACGCATTGTGGTGGACGCGGGACACGGCGGGCACGATACGGGGACAATCGGTCCGAACGGGCTGCAGGAAAAAGACCTGGTGCTGGATGTGGCGCTGAAGCTGGGCAAGGAGCTGGAAGAAAAGCTGGGCGCGGAGGTGGTTTACACGCGCGACGATGACACGTTCATCCCGCTCGAGACGCGCACGGCGATCGCGAACAAGGAACAGGCGGACCTGTTCATTTCGGTTCACGCGAACTCCTCAAGCGACGAGAGCGCGCGCGGCGTGGAGACATACTACCTGAACTTTACGTCTTCGCGTGATGCGCTCGAAGTTGCCGCGCGCGAAAACTCGGTTTCGGAGAAGTCGATCCACGAGTTGCAGGACCTGGTGAAGAAGATCGCGCTGAAGGAAAAGATTGAAGAGTCGCGCGAGTTCGCCGCGGACGTGCAGAAATCGCTCTATACGGGGCTGAACGCGAAGAACCCGGGGATACGCAATCGCGGAGTGAAGAAGGCGCCGTTCATTGTGCTGATCGGCGCGAACATGCCGTCGATTTTGGCGGAGATTTCGTTCGTCAGCAACCCGGCTGACGAGAAGAAACTCAAGACGCAGGAATACCGGCAGCGCATCGCCGACTCACTCTACAAAGGCGTGGCCAAGTACATCAACGGGCTGAGCGGCATCAAGGTGGCAGCGTCGCGTGTGGACCATAATGATGACGCACGGGCCTCTGCGGCCGTGGCGGGGAAGTAAGTCACGCCTTCGCCTGCAATGCAACCAGATCCGGTTCCACCCACTGCTCCTTCGCAGCTTGAGACGTCAACACTTCCTCGCTGTAAAACTTCTTCGCAAGGTTCTTGTCGTTGAGATCAGTAATCACTTTTGCTACGGCACTGCTCAGACACAGCCCGCGATCGAGCCGCTGGTTTACCTGCAGCAGCCAGAAGCGCGTAAGAGTTTCGTGATACAAACCGCTCACGCAATGATACGCGGCGAAGCGCTGCAGCGACGCCCGCATGCGCGCCATGGCAGAGTCGAAGTCGCCGGGGAATAGATACACGGAGGCAACGGTGAGATGGTGGCGATGCGGAAAGTCGTTCTTGCCGAGCAGGCAGCGCTCGAAGCGGTCCACCAGGGT
>JBAIYI010000867.1:0-2152 GCA_037915955.1 Terriglobales bacterium | reverse complement strand
CGGAACCGGCCCTGGGCAACTTGATCCTGTGATCAACTACCGTGGCATGATCGCCCCGGCCGCCACGGACATTCAGATCTCGGGCGCCGCAAGCAACGGCTCTCCGCTGGTAGGTTCCACCTTCACCTACACCTACCAGGTAAAGAACGCAGGCCCCTGGGGCACGTACGGTGGCCTCACCTTCACCGATACCCTACCGGCGTCGCTCACGTTTATCGGTTCTGCGGTCACGCAGGCCACCCTAGATCGGATCACGGGACAGGAAGTGCAATTCACAGTACAAAACGCGTGCAGCGCAGTAGGGCAGACGGTGGTGTGCCCTCTCCGCGACATGACAAACAGTGGCCTGCCGAATCAGGCAACGATTACGCTCACAGTCGCTGCCTCCGGCCCTCCGCAGCTGATCGCGAACACGGCAACGGTCCACACCGCTTCCCCTCAGGACGACTCGAACCTGGTGAACAACAGCGTGACGGTGAACGTCGCCACGAAATGAGCTAGTTGTCGAGTAGCTCAAAATTGAAAAACCGGGGACAAGCTGTCCCCGGTTTTCCTGATTCCTCCTGGCGTTCCCGTGAGCTTTGCCGGCAAATCTTTGCCCGCTCGCGATTGGCACGAAAGTCTGAGCTAGAATCATTGCCTGTGCAGCTGAAAGTGCTGAGTATTGACGATGGTTCCATCAGTGGCGGCGTGGGGATGATTTTCCAAATGGTCCTCGACATCGCAGGCCATGTGGCGAGCTACGTCGAAGCTCAATTGCTTTACGATGCAAAGAGCCATACAAGTTACGCGCCGGAAACAATCACGCGCATCCATTCCGCCGCGCGCGAGCTAAAACCTGACTGGGTGATCATGGTTCTTCAGGGTGTGGATTCGTCTGGACAACTGGATGTACTTCAGCCCATTTATGAGGATAGGCCCGCGACGAGGTTTTACTTTGTGAGCGGCTCTCCTCACAGCGAGGAATTGGAAGCTGCGCGCGCTCTCGGGCTGGACTTACGGCTTGAGTTCATGCCGGTGAATCCCGAACAGCTCGTCAACGATCTTGAACAGGCGCGCGAACCCGACTAAGACGCGGCAAAAGCATGAATATTAACGAACGACGATCAAAATAAACCCGATCAGCACCCATTGACTTCCCCTACTGCTCTCCATCATCCTTGACTCTCCGGCGGGTTTTTCCTTTCACAACTGAATAAGCCTATGTCTACCGCAAAGCGGATTGCTGCAATCTTTGTGATCTTCGCCGGGGCGACGCTTGCCTGGATGGTCCTCGGCGCCACCATTTTCAGCCGCACCTCTGACTTCTCTGAGAGCCTGAGTTCACGAGTCGCCTCCAACTGGGGCTCCGTGCAGACTCAGTCGCCGGCCTCGGCTTCATGGACGCAGGAAGTCAAGCGCCAGGAAGAAACGGAAGATGATCACGGCAAGAAGCACGTCAAGACCATCACCTCATTCCAGACCGTTCAGCTGCCCCTGAACTCCACTCGCGCCAAAGCCGACCTCCAGCTTGACTACCGGCAGAAAGGCCTGCTCTGGTACAGCACGTACAAAGTCGGCTTCAACGCCGAATACGGCTTTGCCAACAACACGCCCAACGAACTGCTGGTCAACTTCAGCTTCCCGCTGCCGGCCGAGCAGGCCATGTATGACGACGTAAACTTCTCGCTCGATGGCCTTCCAGTGGATTACCGTAACGACTCCAACGCCATTAGCTTTCAGAAGAAGCTTGCTCCCGGCCAAAGCGCAACGCTCGACGTCGGTTATCGGTCGCAGGGACTGGGCCGCTGGAATTACCAGTTCAGCCCGCAGGTGGCCCGCGTCCGCGACTTCCAACTCGCCATGACCACCAACTTCAAGGACATCGACTTCCCGGATAACACGCTCTCACCCACCGAGAAGCGCGAGACCGCCGGCGGCTGGGAGCTGCAGTGGAACTACAAAAATCTTCTCTCCGGCTATCAGATCGGCATGGCGATGCCGGAGAAACTTCAACCCGGCCCGCTCGCCGGCAAGATCAGCTTCTTTGCCCCAGTCTCTCTGTTCTTCTTTTTCTTTCTCGTGTTCATCATTACCACGATTCGCCGCACTGACCTGCATCCCATGAACTACTTTTTCCTGGCGGCGGCCTTCTTTGCCTTCCACCTGCTCA
>JBAIYI010000082.1:0-8409 GCA_037915955.1 Terriglobales bacterium | reverse complement strand
CACCTATCACGATTCGCTTCATAGGACCTTCACGCGCGCGATCTGCTTGCCTGAGGGATCGAAAGCGTGACAGGCGCATGCCATGCATGGATCGAACGAATGCACCGTGCGCAGAACTTCCAGCGGCTCTTCCGGACGGGCCAGAGGCGTGTGCAGCAGGGAAGCTTCATACGGTCCGTGAGCGCCGGCTGCGTCGCGCGGGCTGGCATTCCAGGTGGAGGGAACCACTGCCTGGTAGTTCTTGATCTTGCCGTCTTTGACCACCACCCAGTGCGAGAGCGTGCCGCGCGGAGCTTCATGCGTACCCACGCCTTCAATTTCGCTGTTCGGGAACTCAGGACGATTCCAGGTAGTGAGGTCGCCTTTGCCGATGTTATCGACCAGGAGCTGCCAGTGCTTCTGCGCCAGATCGCCGAGCATGGCGGCGCGAATGGCGCGGGCTGCGTGGCGGCCGAGCGTGGAGTGCAGAACCGCCGGGCTTACCTGGATTTTGGCAACACCGGCCACGGTGTTGAGCGCCGCGGTCGCCCACTTTTTGGTGAGCTCATGACCTTGCGCCAGTCCAACCAGAACCTGCGAGAGTGGTCCAACCTGTGCTGGCTTGCCCTCAAAGCGAGGCGCCTTTACCCATGTGTACTTGCCATCTTCAGTCCAGCCGGTGAACTGCGGTTCGGTCTCGCCCTTCCAGGGATGCAGGGCCTTGTCGCCTTTGTAGTAAGCGTGCGTAACGTCTTCCGTAACCGCCTGGCGGAAACTCGGGTCAGCAGCGGACTTGAAAGGACGCAGCGAAGCCAGGTCGCCGCCACGGATGTAACCACCGGGCAGATCGAATGTAGTGCCCTGGCTATCGAGCGGCAGATCCGGAACTGCGAGGTAATCTTTCACGCCGCTGCCGATGGAGAACCACTCGGGATACATGGCAGCCACCGCGCATACGTCGACGAAGTAGACCTCATGGACGAAACGAACGATCTCGTCCAGAAGCATCTTGATCGAGCCAAGGCGGTCCATGTTCAGGGCGCCTTCGCCGTTGAGATCAACCGCGTTGGAAACTCCGCCCACAGTGAGGTTCTGGATATGCGGGGTCTTGCCGCCGAGCATGCCGACCACTTGCAACGCCTTGCGCTGGTATTCCAGGGCCTGCAGATAATGCGTGAAGGCGAGCAGGTTGACTTCCGGGCTGAGGCGCATCGCGGGATGTCCCCAATAGCCGTTGGCGAAAATACCGAGCTGTCCGCTTGCGGCCACGGCTTTTACTTTGTCCTGCGCAGCCTTGAACTCCTGCGGCGAGTTGCGCGTCCAGGGCGAGAGGCTGGCGGCAAGAGCAGCGGTCTTGGCGGGATCGGCTTTGGGAATCTGAAGCACGTCGACCCAGTCGAGCGCGGAGAGCTGATAGAAGTGCACCACGTGATCGTGCAGCGCGTGACCAATCAAGACGAGATTGCGGATGTACTGCGCGTTTTTCGGCACTTCCAGCTTCAGCGCATCTTCCACCGCCCGCACGCTAGCCATGGCATGCACCGTGGTGCAGACGCCGCAGAAACGCTGCGTGAAAAGCCATGCGTCGCGCGGATCGCGGCCTTCCAGGATGCGCTCGATGCCGCGCCACATGGTGCAGGACGCCCATGCATTGGAAACCGAGTTGTTGTCCACCTGAACGTCAATGCGCAGATGGCCTTCGATTCGGGTTATTGGATCAATCGTGATGCGTCTCGCCATTTTTCAGTCTCCATGAACTCTGTATTAGTCGCCCGCGGCAAAGCCTCGCTGGATCACGGGACGTGGTTTTATAAGTGCTGTTTTCTCCGGCGCGGTCAGGATGGGGAAGAACTTAATCAGCGCGATGTACGCGGCGATCTCGCCTGCAACCAGGCCAGCGGTAATCAGGATTTCCGTAACGCTCGGGAAGTACGACCACTGCGCTCCCGGCCGGAAGGCCACAAGGTAAACATCAAAGCGATAGATTGCGCCGTAGAGCATGAGGAGCATGCCCGCCTGGAACAGATTGCCCAGATTGTTGCGGCGCTCCTGGCTGGAGAGCAGGAACAGCGCCGCCAGTGCAAACGCCCATTCCACCAGCGACATCACGCTGTAAAGATCGAAACGGAAGAGCGCAGCGATCTGGCCTCTGATGATCAGGTCCACGAGCCGCACGACGAGGAAGAAAACCAGCAAGGACGAGGTGACGCCAGCAAGCTTGGCGAGCATCTCAGTCTCGGGTTTGCGGCCAAGCATCTTCGAGACCAGAGAGCTCTCCACCACCACCGCTCCAAAGCCCATGAACATGCAGCCCACGAGAAAGAGCAAGGGAAGAAGAGGAGTGTTCCACAGCGAATGGAGCCGTGGTCCGGCGAGCAACATGAGCGAGCCCAGCGACGACTGGTGCATGGTGGGCAGGAGCAGGGCCAAAGCAATGATCCAGGTGAGCGCCTTGGTAAATCTCGGCAGTGCGCGCGAAGCGAACTTCTGCAGCTTGGCGATGCCGCTGTCTTCCGCACGCTGCAGGAACGCAGGGGCGAGCTCGATCCACACCACAATCGTGTAGGCCATGATGCACAGCGCCACTTCCAGAAGAACCGAGCGCGTGTTCCACATCCAGAAGAGCGGGAGTTTCCAGCCCAGCCACGGACGGCCGATGTCGATCAGCACGGAAAATCCGGCGATGCTGTAACCCAGAGCGCTGGTCACCAGCGCCGGGCGAACCAGCGGCCGATATTCACCGCGATTCATGATGTAGACGAGCAGCGCCATGGCGTAGCCGCCGCAGGCAAAGGCAGTGCCGGTGACAACGTCAAAGGCGATCCACAGGCCCCAGGGATATCCGTCGTTCATTGCTGTGGTTGCACCCAGACCCACGGCGAACCGCCAGATGATCAACAGTATCGCCAGCCCGGCAAAGGCCACCAGCCCGAGGAAGGAAGGAGTGAGGATCTTGCCGCCGACTGGTTCTGCATGTTCGTAGAGTTTCACGGCTTCTCCTCCTCGCTGGACTGTTCATGCTGTTTGGCGCGGTTCCGCCACGTGAGCCCGAGCAGCACCGCGTACATGGTGAGAGGCAGAGCGAATCCTCTGTACAGGGTGTGTTGGACCTTATGAACACCTTCAGGAACCGGCTGATCACCGTAGTCGGGCAGGCCGAGCTTCACGAAATCGACGCCAGCCAGGTAAAGCACCTGCGTGCCGCCGGCTTCGTGCTCGCCATAAACTTTCGGGAGGTAGCGCTCCGGGTGCTCTTTGATTCGGCGGTGCGCCTCTTCCAGCAGCTCCGCACGCTTGCCGTAAATCACTGCCTTGGGAGGACAAACTTCAACGCATGCCGGCAACTGGCCCTTCGCGGTCCGGTCATTACAGAGCTGGCACTTCACGATCTTGGGAATCGCCTTCGACCATTCGAATTTCGGCACGTTGAAGGGGCAGCCCATCTCGCAGTAACGGCAACCAACGCAGCGGCTGGCATCGTAGGCGACTACGCCGTTCGGAAGCTTGTGCATGGCGCCGATCATGCACGCGGAGACGCAGGCCGGATCCACGCAGTGCATGCACTGGCGCTTCACGTACGCATGGGCCTGGCTCTCAGGATCGTTGAAGACCTTGATGATGTTCAGCGCATGCTCATTGAGGTCGATGGGCATGGCCGCGCGGCCGTCAGAACTCGCCGTATCGGGAGTGATGTTATTGGCTTCATTGCAGGCAGACATGCAGGCTTTGCAGCCGACGCACTTGGTGGAGTCATAGAGCATCCCCACGGTCTCGTCATGCGCTGCTGTGTCGGCGAGCGCTTCCACGGGGACGAGCGCGGTTGCCGCTGTTCCCGCGCCTGCAACCACCGCTTTGAGGAGAGAGCGTCTGGAGATGTCCATGGCCTACTCCTTCCCGGCCGTGTCTCCGGCCGCTTTCTCCGGCTCGTCTGTATTACCGAGCTTGCGCGAAGCCGCGTAACCGGCTCCCACCAGCGCTCCGCCGATCAGGCCGGCAACGCCAGTCGCGATCGGGCTGATGTGTCCCTGCGCGGTGTAGACCGGCGCATACGTGTCCGGCGTGGTAGCAGGCAGGCTGTGCAGATCCACGACCTGGAACGTTGGCACCTCGAAACCGACAGTCTTTTCCGTGCAGCCCACGCACGGCGAGCCGATTCCAATCGGCCAGACATTCGGGGTCTCGTTGAAGTGGCGCCAGGAGCAAGCGCCGTGCGTCACTGGTCCCTTGCAGCCGAGTTTGAACAAGCACCAGCCCTGGCGATGGCCTTCATCGCCGAATGCCTGAGCAAAGCGGCCGGCGTCAAAGTGTGCGCGCCGCGGACAGTTTTCGTGGATCACGCGGCTGTACGCGAACAGCGGACGCTTTTGCGCGTCGAGTGCGGGCAGCTTGCCCAGCGTCGCGTACTCGAGCACGACGGCCAGCAGCGTGTAAGGATTCGGCGGGCATCCGGGCAGATTAATGATGGGCTTGTCTTTGATGATCGAATCCACGCCCACTGCGCCGGTCGGGTTGATGCCGGAGGATTGCACTCCGCCCCACGAAGCACACGAGCCGATGGCGACGATGGCGGCTGCGTCAGCGGCGGCATTCTTCAGAATGTCTACCCCGCGCTTCTCGCCGATCTCCACATAAACTCCGTTGTCTTTGAGCGGGATCGAACCTTCCACCACCAGCACGTACTTTCCGCGATTGGTGGCGATGGCATTCTGCAGTGCCTTTTCGGCCTGATGTCCCGCAGCGGCCATCAGAGTTTCGTGGTAGTCGAGAGAGATTACGTCCAGGATCAGGCGGCCGACGTCCGGCGCGGAAGTGCGCAACAGAGTCTCCGTGCAGCCCGTGCATTCCTGGAAATGAAGCCATATCACCGACGGGCGCGGAGCGGCGCCTACTGCGGCCGCGAGCTTCTCAATAGAGTTTGTCTTTGTCAGCGCCAGGCCTGCCGGCGCGGTGATCATCAACATCGAACAGAGCTGAAGAAAGTCACGGCGGGTAACGCCGGAAGAAAGAAGATGACGTCCGATGGTCTTGGACTCCGAGTGGCTCATCGTGCCCTCCTGGGTAGGGTCGGTGCCGCTCAGGGGGGCTGCGGCAAATCTGACGCAACAACTGTTGAATTTTTGCAAGGCATGCCACAACTTTCTGTGACCGTGGTCACGTGTCAGGGGCAGAATCATTGCAGAAACAGAAGGGCTGCAACGTGGAAGCCGGGTGCAGCAGTGTGTTTTGCATCACAGAAGTAATTTCTATAACCGGGCATTCTCTCCGCTGATGCACGAGTTAGGTATTGCGCAGGCCATTCTCGATCGCGTCGCCACTGAGGTGAAGCATCATCCCGGCACGCGTCCCGTTGAGGTCGGCGTCCTGATTGGTGAGGTCTCCGGCGTGGACCGGGAGGCGCTTGCTTTCGGGTTTGACGCAATCGTGAAAGACACCGAGTGGGAACGGCTCAGACTGAGCATCGAGGTGCGCTCGCGTCTCCATCGCTGCCCATACTGCACGCGTGAGTTCTCCGTCACCCACTCCAATACCGCATGTCCCGATTGCGGCAATAGCTTGACTGTGATGCTGAACGGCGATGAGCTCGACATTACCTACATTGAAGTGGAGGACGCATGACGCGCGTTGCGGTACAGGAAAAAGTGCTAAACGAGAATCAGCGCCTTGCAGCCGAATTGCGCCGCCAATTCGCGGAGCATGATGTATTTGTCCTCAATTTCATCAGCTCGCCGGGCTCAGGCAAGACTTCTCTGCTTGAACGCACGCTCGAAGCTCTGCCCAGAGATGCGCGCGTCGCAGTGCTCACCGGAGACATCCAGACCGACAATGACGCAAGGCGACTGGCCCGCGCAGGCTTCCCGGCGAAGCAGATCTCAACCGGAGGAACCTGTCACCTGGATGCGCGCATGATTGCGCGGGCGCTCGAAGACTGGCCGCTGGCTGACATCGATGTCTTGTTCATCGAGAACGTGGGAAATCTCGTTTGCCCCTCCAGCTATGATCTGGGAGAACACGCCAAGGTGGTTGTGTTGAGCGTGACTGAAGGCGAAGACAAGCCGCTGAAGTATCCTTCCATCTTCTCCAAAGCCGAGCTATGCATCATCAATAAAACCGATCTGCTTCCTTATGTGAGCTTTGACCTGCAATTGGCACGGGAAAACGTGGGCAAGATGCATCCGGGGATTGATGTGGTTGAAGTCTCCTGCCGCACTGGTGAAGGGCTGCAAAACTGGTTGCAATGGATCGAGCGGCGGCGCCAGGCTGCATGCGAGCCCGCGATGGTTACACCGTGACGGCGATTCCGGGCACCGCTGTTACCGGACTGGCACTGCTCTCAGCAGCACTGTTGGGCCTGCGGCATGGCATTGATTATGACCATCTGGCCGCGATCTCTGACATCTCCGCTGTTGAAGCAAAGCCGGGCCGCGCCATGCGCCTGGGTTTGTTATATGCGGTGGGGCACGGAGTCATGGTCGCCCTGCTCGGTTTGTCAGTGATCGTGTTCCGCATTTCTCTGCCCGGCTCGGTGGATGGCTGGATGGGACAAGTGGTCGGCGCCACGCTTCTGGTGCTGGGAGGATATGTGCTCTACGCCGATTCCTTCCGGCACCAGCATAAAGAGGCCCGTCTGCGAAGCCGCGTGTTGCTCGTCGTCGATGGCGTCCTCTGGCTCGTGTGGCGCGTTCGCCAGCTCTCATCCAGGAAACCTCTACCGCAGCCGTCACTCTCGCCAAAGAGTGTTGGGCCGGGCTCGGCCGTAGGACTGGGACTGATTCACGGCATCGGGGCAGAAACGCCGACGCAGCTGCTCATCTTTCTCATCGCAGCCAATCTGGGTGGGATCAAAGAGGGCATTCTGGGGCTCACTGCGTTCCTCACCGGACTGTTCAGCAGTAATGCACTGCTATGCGCGGCCGCAGCCGGAGTGATTCGAGCAACTGGCCCGCAGCCACGGCGGCTTCGCTGGGTCGCTCGCGCAAGCGCCGCTTACAGCATGGCCGTTGGAGGCATGCTCCTGGTTGCACCCATCGTCCACTGATCAGCAGATACGCGGCAATTGCTCGCCACTCTGCATGTCCAGTATCCGTCGTGTTCCAATGCTGCTCCTGGCCGTGACCATGGGAACTGAGTCTCCGCTGACATGGCCGATCTTCCCGGCGCCAGCCGAAATCGGGTGCTGCCGCAGGATTTCCAGCGTGCGCGCTTCCTGCGCCTGGGGAACAAAGATGACCATGCGGCCCTCATTCGCCAGATAAAGAGGATCCAGCCCCAGCAGCTCACAGGCTCCACGCACATTCTGCTCCACGCCGATGCGTTCTTCGTCAATCGCAATGTGCAAACCGGAATGCTCTGCGATTTCGATCAATCCCGTAGCCAGTCCGCCGCGGGTGAGATCGCGGAGACAGTGCACCTCAATGCCGGCTTCAATGAGCGAAAGCACCGGCTGAGCCAGCGGTCCGCAATCACTTTTTATGGTTGATTCGAACTCCACACCCGCCCGTACCGCCAGGATGGCAGCGCCGTGCCTTCCCACATCGCCGCTTACCAGGACGGCATCTCCCGGACGCACAGCGGCGGGAGAAATATCCAGCCCGTGTTCAACCAGGCCAATCCCTGCGGTGTTCACAAACAACCCGTCGCCCTTGCCGCGATCTACGACCTTTGTGTCGCCAGTAACAATCGAAACTCCAGCCTGAGCGGCAGCCTCATGCATGGATTGCAGCACAGCGCGCAAGGTCTCCAGCGGCAGACCTTCCTCAATAATGAAGGCTACGCTCAACCACTGCGGACGCGCGCCACACATCGCCAGGTCGTTCACGGTGCCGTTGATCGCTAAAGTGCCAATGTCGCCACCCGGGAAAAATAGTGGGTGCACGACGTACGAATCGGTGGTGAATGCCACCCGTGACCCGCCGGGAAGCACAGCGCCATCGTGACGGCGGTCCAGTTGCGTGCTGGAAAAAGCGGGATACACAAGTTGTTCCAGCAGTTGCTGCATCATCCGGCCACCGCCGCCGTGTGCCATTACGACGCGCTCGCGGCTCGCGATGGGCGAGGGGCACGCCATTGTGAAAGTGTCAGCCATTAATCGTTCTCCTCCGCGCCAACGCGCACCGGGATCCGGCGGTAACGATAATAAGCAGCGCACGCGCCCTCGTTGGACACCATGGTGGCGCCAAGCGGATGCTCCGGAGTGCAGCGCGAGCCGAAGGCGGGGCAATCTCGAGGCTTGGTGACGCCGCGCAACACAGAGCCACTCATGCACTCACTGTCTTCCTCAGCGTGATATCCAGCTACTCCAAACCGGGTTGCGGCATCATAGTGCTCGAATTCTTCGGCCAGACCGAGACCGCTTTGCGGTATTTCTCCAACGCCGCGCCACTTCCGCGAAACCACGCGGAACACACGGCTCACCATTTCCTGCGCCGGCAC
>JBAIYI010000803.1:0-6548 GCA_037915955.1 Terriglobales bacterium | reverse complement strand
GTTCGTGAGCTGCCGGTCACGCCTGTCACAGCACCTTGCCGCGAACGGCCTCTTCATTCATTTTGGAGTCTAAATCCATAAACTGCAATTCATATAATTTGCGGTAGGTTCCCAGCCGGGTGAGCAGGTCTTCATGGGTGCCAGAATCACTGATCCGGCCATTTTCGATCACCACGATCCGGTCAGCATGCCGGACGGTCGTGAGCCGGTGAGCGATCACGAACACCGTGCGGCCGCTCATCAGGTTCTGCAGCGCCGCCTGCACCAGCGACTCTGATTCTGTATCCAGTGCTGACGTGGCTTCGTCAAGAATGAGGATGGGAGCATTCTTCAGCAGCGCCCGGGCAATGGCGATACGCTGGCGTTCACCGCCTGACAGTCGCAACCCACGCTCGCCGATGATCGTGTCATATCCTTCCGGCAGGCGCATGATGAAGTCATGGGCCAAAGCAGCTTTGGCGGCTTCTTCAACGGCATCCATCGGAACACCGGGCTGGCCATAAGCGATGTTGTTCCGCACTGTGTCATTGAAGAGAATGGTTTCCTGAGTCACAATGCCGATCTGCGCGCGCAGTGAAGCCAGGGTCACGTCGCGGAGGTCGTGCCCGTCAAGGGTAATCGCGCCTGAAGTCACGTCGAAGAATCGCGGAATCAGGTGCACCAGGGTGCTTTTACCCGCTCCGCTGGAGCCAACAATCGCCACAATCTCGCCGGCACGAGTTTCAAGATCGATGTTCCGCAGGATCTCGGGTTCACTGCCGTTTGCACCCGCGTAAGAGAAGGTCACGTTCTCAAAGCGCACGCGCTCGCGAAACGCCGGCAGGGAAACGGCCCCGGGGCGGTCCTGGATTTCTTCCGTCTCATCCATGAGGCGGAAAATCTCCTGCGATGCGCCCAGCGCCTGCTGAAAGCTGTTGTTGAAGAAAGCCATCTTTCTTACTGGATCGTAAAGGCGGAACACGGCAAAGATGAATGCAAGAAACACGCCGGTCGTCATGGCGCCGCCTCTCACCTGGGTGCGACCGACCCAGAGAAGAAGAGCAACGGCGAGTGCCCCAATAAAGTCCATGAGGGGCGAACTGATCGCCTGCACCGCAACGGATTTCAAGTTGGCGCGGAACAGCCTTTTTGCCGCAGAGAGAAACTTGCTGCTCTCCCACTTCTCCATGCCAAACGCTTTGACAATGCGATTTCCAGTAATGCTTTCATGAAGAATGTTCTGGATGTCTGCCAGCTTGTCCTGTCCCTTGCGCGTGGTCGTCCGCACGCGCCGGCCAATCTTGCCTGCGGAAACAATCACAAACGGAACAAAGATCACCAGCACGAGGGCCAGTTTTTTGCCCAGCACAATTACAACCCCGAGCAAAAAAATCAGCGTGAAGAACTGCTGCAGGAATTCCGCTAGCGCGATCGTAAGCGTAACCTGGATCTTCTCCACGTCGTTGACCACGGTAGAGACCAGCGTTCCAGTAGAGTTGCGCGAAAAGAACGCGATCGACCGGCCCAGAATCCTGTCATAGAGCCTGGTGCGCAAATCGGTGATCAGCCCATAGCCGGCGTAATTTACCAGGTACGTTCCCAGATAATCGCAAACGCCCTTGATAATGGACGTGCCAATCAGGGCCACAACAACCACGGTTAATGGGTTGCGGAAGTGTTCAGGAACAAAGTTCTGGAGATAAATCTTATGGTCCGTTCCGGGCACGGTGAAAAGCGTCAGGGAGCGCCCGGGCGTTCCGGGATTGAGCACGCGATCAATGATCGGCCCAATCAGCAGAATGCGAAAACCTTCCATGGCGCCCACTGCAGCCATCAGCAGAATGGAGCCAATGAACTGCGGTAAAAAAGGTCGCAGGTAGACCAGCAGCCGGTTTAACTGGCGCATGGGCCTCCGTTGGAAGGGGAAAGCATTCTTTTTATTTTAAAGGAGGGTTGCTCGCCGTGTACCCGTCCAAACGTGCCGGAACATTAAGTAATGTTGCTTATTTTGGGGAGTCTCGATGGGCCACCTTAACCTTGTAACCTGCTTTGGCCAGCCGTTTTTTGACCTCTTCGGAGATCAGGACCGAGCGGTGCTGCCCACCGGTGCACCCAAAGCCGATCGTCAGGTAACTCTTTCCCTCGCTCACGTAATGCGGAAGCAGGTAAATCAGCAGTTCGGAGATGCGATCAATAAACTCCTGTGTCTGCGGGAAGGAGCGGATATATTTCGCCACCTTGGGATGCCGCCCCGTGAGTGGCCGGAACTCGGGAACAAAGTGCGGGTTCGGCAGAAAGCGGACGTCGAACAGCAAGTCGGCATCGCTCGGCACTCCTGCTTTGTAACCGAAACTGACGATCGATATCAGAATGTCCTGCTCGGTGCTGCCCGGCGTGAACTTGCCCGTAATATGCGAGCGCAACTCATGAACGTTGAACCTGGAGCTGTCTACAACAATGTCAGCGATCTTGCGAATAGGCTGCAGCATGCGGCGTTCTTTGTTAAGTGCTGCTTTAACTGTGGACTCCCGCCCCAGCGGATGCGGCCTGCGCGTCTCACTGAAGCGCCGCAGCAGAACTTCATCCGCTGCTTCAAGAAAGAGCACGGTCACGTTGAGCTGACGCTTCAAAGCGCGGATGATCGCCGGCAGCTTCTTGAGCCCCTCGCCTTCACGGATATCGGTGACGATGGCGGCCTTATCAATCTCCGGCGATTGCCTGGCCAGCTCGGCAAAGCGCGGAATCAAACCGATCGGCATGTTGTCCACGCAGTAGTAGCCCAGGTCTTCAAATGCCTTCATCACGGAGGCCTTCCCGGAACCGGACATGCCGGTGATCACCACCAGATGGGTGCTGGCACGGCGCGAGCTCTTCGCTGACGAACGGACAAATTTACGGGGAACCGCCACAAAGCGATACTAACACGAAGAGTTTTGCGAGCCGCGAACGCTCATATTGCGTGGGTAGTTGCCGTAAGTTCGACTTCCTGCGATAGCGAATACATGGATCGCCATGCCCGCGTGAGCATGCGCGATTCCATTTGTCGACGCCACTCCTGGGCGCTTTTCTCCGCCAACTCGCGCACGGGCGACTGCGGAAGTTGTTGCAGACCTTTCAGGTACTGGCCCGCCTGTTCCCAGGAATCAAACAGCTTGCCATCCGCCCAAAGCAGTGCAGACTTGAGCCGCAACTCCTGGAGCGTATCCAGCTTCCGGTCGTGAATCATCGCAACCCACGAACGCGCCTTTCCGGGATTGTCTCGGAACCAGGCTTGAAATACGGCAGCTTCCACGAAGAGCCGGTCACGAATCCACGCCGATGAAGCCGCGGGTGCGCCCAGCGCCTCTTCCAGAAAACGCGTGGCTGAGGTGATATCCTGGCGCTCCACGGCAGCCAGGTAGGCCAGCCAGCAACCGGCAACGTGGTCGCGCGTGCCGTCACTCAGAGCGGTGGCGGCGGCCAGCTTGAGCGGGTCCCAGTCGCGGGGATGGATTCCCTGCTCCAGGGCAAACTGCAGTTCGAAAATCGCCAGCCAGCGGCGGCCGCGGTCTTCATTGCGCAACAGCATCAAGAGCCGGAAGCCATCAGAAAAGTTCCCCAATCGTGTGCTGTCAGGCAGCAGGGCCGCCACGCCTAAAAGAGCGGAGAACGTGGCCAGCACGTGCACAGCGAAAGCCAACAGGAGATTGACTCTTTCCCACGCCGGACAGGCTTCCAGCAGGAATGCAAATAAGAAATTGGCAACCGGGCCCGCCACAAACACCAAAAGCAGGCTCCGTCTAACCCCACGCACCTTGCGAGGCGCAAGGGTCATACCACCAACAGGCAGAACCTCGCAGGAATGCAGCCTTCGGTCGGAGGGACAATCATCCTCGCCTGTAGATCCCCAGCGCAGGCGAACCACACGGAATCCCGTGAGGCCGGCGGCAAGCAGGTGCCCTGACTCATGGACCAGCGATGCCCCAAGCAACGCCAGAGCCGGCACCCCAAAGATCGCGAGTGCGGCTTGCATCGCCGAAGCTGACTGGGAAACTACCCGGCGCAACTCCGGGAAATAGACCAGGGCAAGAATCAACCCGCTGCTGAGAAAGAAATACTCGCCCGCGCTCACCTTTTCCAGCCCCGATCTGGGTACTGGACGGAGCACGTCTAGTATGGGCGTGGACGTTGGAGAGTAAGCCGAAAACGTCTTGGTATCTGACGCAAGTTCCATTATGGGGAGTGTTGGACCCGGGGCCCAAGCCGCCACCATCATATGTTTACGCAGTTCAGCGTGCATCAGGACGTGAGTAGATGGACTTTGGTCACGTTACTCTGCCGGACAAAGCGCGCCGCCGAAGCGACGCGCTCACGAAAAGTCCTTTACTTCCAGTCTTCTCCTCCCAGAGTCACCTTTGCCCCCAGCCGAAATGTGAGCGGCAACGCCCGAAAGCCAAACACCGGATCGTAATGCTGGCTGGCGAGATTCTCAATAACTGTGAAGAATCTCAGGTTCGCGTTCAACCGGTAGCCGCCTTCAAAATCCAGCTTTTGATATGCCGCGGCAAGATTATGGTTGGGCAGCAGCAATGTGTTGCCGAAGTTGGCATCGCTCAGGAAAGTGCTGTCATCTCTACGGCCCACCAGATAACCATTCAAGGAGAAGTTTAGATTTTCTCGGGAATATCCCACGCGGAAGCTGCCGGTGTGCGGCGCACGCCGGAAGGGCCGCGCTCCTACCAGCGGCGCAAACGCCCCAATGGGAATTCCTGGGAACGCGGGGTTCGCACAGAACGGCTGAGGATTGGGCGGCGAGCAGTTGAAGGCATCGCTGGTGAATGAACGCTGAACCACTGCGTCAAGGTAGGTGTAGGCGGCCCCGACGGAGAATCCGTGTCCAAGAGCCGCGTTAACTTCCGTTTCCAGCCCTTGCGCCCGCAAGTCGCCTGAGTTGATGGTGGCGCCGAAACCAGAGGCATCTGCGACCGGCTGCGGGACTCCCAACAGCGGCAAAGCGGTATTGGGCACGAACTCGATCTCGTTGGTGTATTGATTGTGGAAGTACGTGGCAGACAGCCTTGCCTTGCCGCCAGCAAGCAGTTGGTCCATGCCGATATCGAAGCTGCGTGAGCGTTCGGCGGCAATGGGCGCAAGATGAAACTGGCTGATGAGGGTGGGATTGCCACCCGATCCGGACAGCAGGCCGAAGAGCGACGATGTTGCCTCAAAAATCGAGGGCTCCCGGATTCCCTGCCCGTAGCTCGCCCTGAGTTTGGTTCCGGCCATCGCGCCTGACGATTGGGGACGGACGAGGTAGTACGCGACCGAGGCACGCGGGATCGCCGCTGTACCGAAGACGGCGTTGCGCTCGATGCTGCCACCCAGCGTTGCATAAGCGCGGCTGCCCAGCGATCCATGGACCTCGGCAATGTAACTGTAATTGCCGCGGTCTGCGGCCGTGCTGCTGCCGAAGGCCAGCGTGAAGCCTCGCTCCTGCTCAAAACGAAACGCGACCAACCCGGTGAGCTGCGGAGTAACGCTGTAGTCAGACTGGAAGTAGACGCTGTCGCGCTTGGTGGAGCTGCCGGTGATCTGCGGATAATCACCGGCGAAGTCAAGAATCCCCTGCCCCGTCACGGTGAAGCCGTTCGCGCCATGAATTGTTGTTGGCAGGCCGAGAAAGTTTCCCGATCCCGGATCGAAGATTCCAGAAGGTGAGGGATTCACGTCCTGCAAACGCAGCCGGGTAGCGCCGTAACGCAGCAGGTTGTGCCAGTGGCTGGTGGTTTGCTGATCGAAGCTGGCTGTGATGTAGGCGTCCTGGTCGCGCTCCGTCGAATTGTCTGCGATCCCGAAGAGATCCACCGCATTTGGCTGCCCGAGCGCGGTCGTCGTATACCGGCCGGTGAAGCGCAGCTGCGTGGCTGAGTTCAACGCAAGGCCCAGGTTCGCGACATAGGTACCGTTATGAAAGGCGCTGTTCGGTAGCGCGTTCGAGATATCGTTCCGCGAGAACTCACCGAAGTAATCAAACCGGCGGAACATGCCCGCCAGCGAGACGTCATGGCGCAGGCTGCCGAAGTTGCCGGCATCGAAGGAATATCCGAGTTCAGGTTTCAGCGTGGTCCCGCGACGCGTCGACAACTCCACCACTCCGGCCATCGCGTCCGGCCCGTACAGCACGCTGTTCGGTCCGCGCAGCACCTCAATCTGTTCGACTCCGGTGGTCGCGATGGTGCCAAAATTCACTACACCACCGATGTCGTTCAGCGGCACACCGTCGACGAGGACCTTATTGTCATTACTATTTCCGCCGCGGAGGAAAAGTGATCCCGCCGCGCCGCGGCCGCCACTCTGCACACTCTGCGCTCCTGGGACCTGCTGCAGCGGCTCGACTACGTCCATGCGATCACGAAACAGATCGCGCGTAAGCACCGTGACGGAACTGCCGGTCTGCGATTCGGGGATGGGAGTACCGGTGTCAGAGACTACAACGTGCTGTTCGATTGTGCCCACGCTCAACGCAAGATCGACGATCAGCGGCGCACCGGAGCTTAAGTAAGACGGCACACTGGTTTGAGTTCCAAAGC
>JBAIYI010000378.1:0-2730 GCA_037915955.1 Terriglobales bacterium | reverse complement strand
CTGGTGCCGATGCCGACGCCCAATCCGACTCCGCAGGGTGTGAGCTATGTAAATACCAGCGTTCTGCCGGGCGCGTTCTAGGCCGGCAAACGCAAACACTGCCGGCGGCGAAGTCCGGACCAGAATCACGCGGAGGGCGTGGCTGGTCCGGGCAGCCGTCCGGCAATTTATGTGAACAGTTCTTTCCCCGCTGAGGAGCGCAGCACCATGCAACGCAGAAGTCTGGCCGCAGTTGCGATTACCGGATTAGTGTCTCTGGCAGCTTTCGTGATGGTTGAATCCCGCCCGGCCCGCGCCGACAACTCCATGTGGGGCGCCAGCTATTTTCCCAACGTTACCGTCACCACGCAGGATGGGACCCAGGTGAAGTTTTATGACGATCTGCTCAAGAACAAGATGTTCGTCATCAACCTCATTTATACGCACTGCTCCGATTCGTGCCCGCTGGAGACCGCGAAGCTGAAGCAGGTGTACAACATGCTGGAATCGCGCATGGGCAAGGACCTGTATTTCTACTCCATCACCGTTGATCCCAAGCGCGACACGCCGGAAGTACTTAAAAACTACACTGAGAAGTTTCACACCGGGCCGGGATGGTATTTCCTGACCGGCAAGAAGGAAGACCTGGACGCGATCCGCAAGAAGCTCGGCATCGCGCTCCGCCCGAACTCTGACCCGCTCAGCGGCCACTCGACCACGCTGATTATCGGCAACGAAGCAACGGGACAGTACATTCTCGACAGCTCCATGGATGATCCGCACTACATAGCAACGATTCTCGGCGACTGGATGTCATCATGGAAGTACGCGAAGGTCGGCAAGACTTATGCGGAGCGCCCGGAGATGGACCGGCTGGAGTTCGAGAAAGGCGGGACTCTCTTCCGCACGACGTGCGCTGCCTGTCACACCGTCGGCAAGGGCGACAACATCGGTCCCGATCTCGCCGGCGTGACTCGCGTCCGCGATCGCAAGTGGCTTGCGCGCTTCATCATGGAGCCGGACAAGATGCTCAGCGAGAAAGATCCTATCGCCACGGCTCTCTACAAGAAGTACAACGAGATCGCCATGCCCAGCCTGAAGCTGAGCGACCAGGATGCGCAAACGCTTGTAAGTTTTCTGGAAGCCCGCGATAAAGAGATGGATCGCGAGCACGGGTCTGAAGTCGCGCCCAAAGACTCACCCAAAGTTTCCAGCGGCTCCAGCCGCTGAGAGTAGTCCTCCCCCTCCGGGCCGCTGCCATGGTTCAGCGGCGGCCTGTGTTTTTTTGCGCGTGTGAGTCACCTGATAGAATCGGCCCATCATGCTCAGCCGTCCTCCGGCATTCATTTACAACAAAGGGATACTGCACTGCGAGAAGGCCTCGCTGCCTGATTTGGCAGAGCGGTTTGGAACGCCGCTTTACATTTATTCCGCGACCGCCATCAAAGAACGGTTCACTACGCTGGACCGGGCGTTTCGTCATGTACCTCACACCATTTGTTATGCAGTGAAAGCGAATTCGAATGTCAGCATTCTTCGTATGCTGGCGAAACTCGGCTGCGGATTTGACATTGTTTCCGGCGGCGAACTGGAGCGCGTGCGTCGCGCGCGGAAGAGCGCGCTAAGAAAGATTGTCTTCTCCGGAGTTGGCAAGACGGCGGACGAGATCAAACTAGCTCTGCGCAGCGGCATTCTGCTTTTCAATATCGAGAGCGAAGGCGAGCTTGAGTTGCTGGCACGCTGCGCCGCGGAGCTGCGCAAAACGGCAGAGATCGCCTTTCGCGTGAACCCGGACGTTTCGGCTGAGACGCATCCTTATATCTCCACCGGCCAGCGCGAACACAAGTTTGGCGTGCCGATCACGAGCGTCCGCGCGCTTTATCGGTGGGCATCCGCAAATAAGTACCTGCAGGTTGCGGGCGTAAGTCTCCACATCGGATCGCAGATCACGGACGTGGCTCCGTTTCGGGCTGCGCTGGAGCGCGTGGTGGAGCTGATCGCGCAGCTCAGACTTGATGGGCACAAAATCGAATACCTCGACGCCGGTGGCGGGCTCGGCATTTCCTACGACAGCAGCAAGCCGATCGACTTCGAAGCGCAGACTCGCGCCTACGCTGACGCGATCATCACGCCCATGCAGAAGCTCGGCAAGGCGCGTCCGCATCTGCTGCTGGAGCCAGGCCGCTCCATCATTGGCCCGGCCGGCGGGCTGCTCACCCGCGTGATCTACCAGAAGCGTAATGGCGAGAAGCGCTTCACGATTGTGGATGCAGCCATGAATGATCTGCTACGGCCGTCGTTGTACAGCGCGCGGCATGAGATCGCCACGGTGAGCCTCAAAGACTTGCAGTCGCCGGTGAGCAATGCAGACGTCTGCGGTCCGGTCTGCGAAACCGGAGATTTTCTCGCCCGCGATGTTTCCCGTCCCGCGGTAGAACCCGGCGGGCTGCTATGCGTGCTGGATGCCGGCGCGTACGGCATGTCACTGGCTTCGAACTACAACACGCGAGCACGCGCTGCTGAGGTGCTGGTGGAAAGGCGGAAGGCACGGCTGGTGCGCCGCCGCGAACGGCTTCAAGAGCTGCTTGCCGCGGAGACCGACTGCTTATGACCGACCTGAAAGCGCTGGCTCACGAGCTTCTTGAAGAAGCGCAGCAATCATTGCAGGCGGAAGGTCATCTGAATCCCACCGCGGTGGTGATCACGCCGAAGGAAAACCTGATCTTCGACATGGAGTTTGAGAGTGACGAC
>JBAIYI010000365.1:0-1642 GCA_037915955.1 Terriglobales bacterium | reverse complement strand
AATAGGGTGCAAAGAAGTAAGGTGATGTCGCGAGGAAATGAATATCGCAATGAGGAACTGGAGCAGCGACGGACGGCGCGGGCTTGGCACCGCATGGTCGTTTACTTCGGTTAAGGGTACCTTGGGTGATACTGTGTCCAGATTTCCACATCAAAATTGTTCCACGGGCTTGCCTTTTTGTTCGTTCTGCGGCCATAATCCCCTTGTATCTCTTGCAGATACCAAGCGAGCTTTCAAGGGCACAGTGGAACGCTACCAACGCGAGGACGTTCTCAGAATCCTTCGTATCACCGCCCGGCAGCTTACCGGCTGGGAAAAAGCCGGGCTGTTCCCGATTCGTGACGCCTACTCCTTCTTTGATCTGCTGCAAATTAAAAAGCTGCGCGACCTGCGCGCCAAGCGCGTGAGGCCGGCAGTGATCCGCGATTCACTGCGGGCGATGCAGCAGCAGGTTGCGGGCATGGAGAATCCGCTGCTGGAAGCGGGCACGTTCGCTACCAGATCGCGCGTGGTCTTCCGGCATCAGGGCGCAGTGGTGGAGCCGCTGGCGGGGCAGTTTGTGCTGGACTTTGAAGATCGCGCGGTGCAGGAAGTGGAGTCGCCCAAAGTTCACGCCATGCGCAACGCCGAATCTGCGGCTGACTTTTTTTCGCGCGGCGTCTCCCTGGAAGAAGATCCCAAAGCTCAGGAAGAGGCGATTGGGGCGTACAAGAAGTGCGTTGAACTGGACCCCATGCACGCGGCCGCGTACATCAATCTGGGCACGCTCTACTACAATCGCCATGATTTTGTACTGGCGGAGCGCAACTATCGCAAAGCCGTAGAAGTGGATCCGCGCTACGCGCTGGCGTATTTCGACCTGGGCAACGTGCTGGACGAAACAGGAAGATTAGATGAGGCCATACGCTGCTACCAGGCGGCGATCTCACTGGCCCCGACTTACGCCGACGCGCACTACAATCTGGCGCTGGCACTGGAAAAAGCACGCCAGCCACGAAAGGCGCTGAAACACTGGCAGTCCTATGCCAGGCTCGACGCCACCGGACCGTGGGCCATCCATGCCAGAAACCAGATCAAGAAGATCCTGGCCGGGGATACGCTCAAGCTGATCAAGAAAAAATAGATTGCCAAAATCGCCGGGATTGACTGCGGCGTTACAAGCTGGCGGCAGCGTAGTATCTGGCGATGCACTTACTCGCGGAAATGCTTCTCAGCAGGCACCCTTATATGGGAATCGATCTTTAACAACTGAATATTTGCAACTGGCGGGTAGTGACTTCACTGCTCGGATCCGGAGATCATGCGCTCATAGAATTCCGGCGCTTCCGGGCCAAAAGAATGGGGCTGCCATTTAGCAGCTCCGTGATAGTTGAAGCTAGAAGCCAGAAGCTAGCAGCTGGTTCAGCAGCATCCCATCTTCACTTCGCCAGCTGCGGTTACAGGAGGACCAAAGGCTTCCTGCGGAACCGGAGCGCCGTTGAGCACAGCGCAACCAGCGGCCCGGCTCCAGCGATGGCAGCGAAGTGGTGCCCGAACAATACCCACTTGGGCGAGGGCACGTAATTATGTCCATCTTCAAACTGATGTCCCGGCGTGGTGCGCCGGTCGTCCAAGGCAAGCGCCTTGGCCGCTATGAATGCGC
>JBAIYI010000472.1:0-3958 GCA_037915955.1 Terriglobales bacterium | reverse complement strand
GGACTCGCGAATTGCCCCGCAGATTGTGGCCTCGACGAGACACCAGATCATCGAAATGGCTGCTCGGCCCGGCTTCAGCTCTGCGGTAAGAGAGATGCGGGAACGCCTGGAGCGCGCGAATCGCTATACGCACAGCTTTAAGCAGGCGCGAGGTGGTTTTTACGATATCGACTTCATCGCCTCGTACCTGATGCTGCGTGAAGCATCGCTTGCAGAGGGCAATACGCTTGATCGCCTGCGGCACCTGCGGGCGATAGGAACGATTCCGGAATCGGAGTTCGCCGAACTGGAACGCGCCACGCTGCTTTACCGCACCGCCGACCACGTGATCAGGTTAGCCACAGGCAAAGCTCGGCCAGAGCTGCCGGATGCAGAGCACTCGCGGGCCGCTGTGGAGGACCTGGTGAACAAGAGTTTGGGACGGGGAAATTCACGGGACCTGCAGCGAGAGCTGAATGAGACGGCGCAGAGGGTGAGGGAGATTTTTGAGCGCATTCTGAATCGCGACTCCTGACCCTCAATGGTATCGACATCTTTTCACTTCACCGCCACCGCCAGCGTGTCATGGTGCTCGCGAATAAAGCGCCGCAGATAGGGGCCAATCTGGCTTGGCGCGTCGAAGCCCGCAGCCTTTGCGGCCGCTTCCTGGTCTTTAACCGGGACGTCAGCGCTTTCAGCATAGTGCTTCAGATCGCGGAACACGCCGATGGTGAAAATGTCCCACGCTGCGCCCTGATCGCGGACGAAGATGAAGTTTTCCGGCTCTTTGATTGCCTTCGCGTAGGCGTTCTCCATCTCACGCTCTCTGTAGAGCTCGGCAAACCTGCCTGGCAGGGAGACGAACATCTCCACATGGAAGAACCCGCCGGCTGAGAATGCCTTGCGCAGGTCGGCGATGGGCGGCCCAAAACAGAAGAGGTCCTCCTGCCACGCGATATCCTCTCTGAACTTATCTGCGCTGGCCTGCTCCGCCTTCCCGCGAGCCGCCAGCCGTTCCGGCTTGTAAAACTCAGCGTAGCTACCCATCGGGTAAAGCAGCATCAGGTCCCAGTGGTCGCCCTGGCTGTGGCGCATCCACAGCGGCGCCTCGTCGCCAGCGGTGATGAGGGCTGTTGCCCGCGACTTGTAGAGTTCGATCAGCTCCGGCAGCTTGCCGGGCGCGGCCTGCACCAGCGTGACTTTATACAGGTACTTGCCCTGGGCAGAAGCAGCACCGGGGAGGCTGAACAGCAGCAGAAACAGGCAGGCAAAGCGTGTGATGTGCGTCATAGGTTGGAGAGTTCCTGACCCTTTAAACTTTTGGCTCGTTATGCGACTTTGCCGCGTTTTCAGTTCATTGCGCGGCTGCGCAGCGGATGTTAACTTAAGAGGTTTGCATTCGTAAAGAATTCATCTCTGGAGGAACCATGCCCTCTTCCTACAACGGGATCTCACTCCCGGCCGGCGGCTCAGCCATCACCTTCACCAACGGCAAGCTGCAGATTCCTGACAATCCCATCATTCCTTACATTGAAGGCGACGGCACCGGCCGCGATATCTGGGCAGCCTCGCAACGCGTATTCGATGGCGCCGTGGACCGCGCCTACGGTGGGAAACGCAAGATCCACTGGCTGGAAGTGTTCGCCGGAGAAAAAGCATTCACGAAGTTCAACGACTGGCTTCCGCAGGGTACCGTAGACGCGATTCGCGACCTGCATGTCGCGATCAAAGGGCCTCTCACGACGCCCGTGGGCGGCGGCATTCGTTCGTTGAACGTCGCGCTGCGCCAGATTCTCGATCTTTATGCCTGTATCCGTCCGGTCCGCTATTACCAGGGCGTGCCTTCGCCAGTGAAGCATCCTGAGCAGCTCAATGTGGTGATCTTCCGCGAGAATACAGAAGACGTATATGCCGGCATTGAATGGAAACAGGGCACTCCGGAAGTCAAGAAGCTGATCGACTTCCTCAACAACACCATGCTGGCCGGGACGAAGAAGCACATCCGCGAAGATTCCGGCATCGGCATCAAGCCGATTTCCGTTACTGGAACCAAACGCCTGGTGCGCATGGCCATTCAGCATGCCATCAAGAACAGCCGCCGCTCCGTGACGCTGGTGCACAAGGGCAATATTCAGAAGTTCACCGAGGGCGCATTCCGCGAGTGGGGCTATGAAGTGGCTCGCGACGAGTTCCGCGACCAGGTGGTGACCGAGCGCGAAAGCTGGATCCTCGACAACAAAGACAAGAACCCGAACCTCTCGGTGGAGCAGAACGCGGCGATGGTTGAGCCTGGCATGGAATTTGCTCCGGAGAGCTTCCGCCAGGAAATTTACGCCGAAGTGAAGGGCGTTCTGGACCGCATTGGCAACTCGCACGGCAACGGCGCGTGGAAAAAGAAGATCATGATCAACGATCGCATCGCCGACTCGATCTTCCAGCAGGTGATTACCCGTCCCGCGGAGTACGACATTCTGGCCACCCCGAACCTGAACGGCGACTACATTTCTGACGCTTGCGCAGCGCAGGTAGGCGGACTCGGAATCGCACCGGGCGCCAACGTGGGCGACCAGCACGCTATCTTCGAAGCCACGCATGGCACGGCGCCGAAATATGCCGATAAGGACGTCATCAACCCGGGTTCCGTGATGCTCTCAGGCGTGATGATGTTCGATTACCTTGGCTGGAGCGAGGCCGCGCGGCTGATCGAAACCTCGATAGAGTCCACGATCCAGCAGAAGCTGGTGACCTACGACTTCGAGCGCCTCATGCCCGGATCAACCAAGGTAAAGACCAGCGAATTTGCCGGGTACATCGTTGACAACATGGTGGACCGGCGCAGGAAAACCGCAGTTTAATATCTCCGACTTGAGGACGAATTCATGCGTAAGAAAGTAACCGTGGTAGGAGCCGGCAACGTGGGCGCAACGTGCGCCCACTGGCTGGCCTCAAAAGAACTGGCCAACGTTGTGCTCATCGACGTGCTCGAGGGCATTCCACAGGGCAAAGGATTGGACCTGCTGGAAGCCATGCCGATCGAGAAGCGAGACTCGTATGTGATCGGCACCAACGATTACGCCGATACGGCCAATTCTGACATTGTGGTGATCACTGCCGGCATCGCGCGCAAACCCGGCATGAGCCGCGACGATCTGCTCAACACGAACTTCAAGATCATGCAGGATGTGGTCGGCAAAGTCGTTGCCAATTCACCCAACTGCATCATGGTTGTGGTCTCCAACCCGCTGGATGCGATGGCGCAGGCCGCATTCAAACTCAGCAAGTTCTCGCGCAACCGCGTGATTGGTATGGCAGGCGCGCTCGATTCCGCCCGCTTCCGGGCCTTCATTGCGGACGAATTGAAAGTGAGCGTGGAGAACGTGACTGCGTTCGTGCTGGGCGGCCATGGAGACACCATGGTCCCACTGCCGCGTTATTCGACGGTGGCTGGGATTCCCATTACCGAACTCATTTCCAAGGACCGGCTCGATGCGATTGTCCAGCGCACCCGCGATGGCGGCGCCGAAATCGTGAAGTACCTGAAGACCGGCTCGGCATACTATGCGCCGTCTGCCGGTGCCACCGAGATGGTGGAAGCCATCCTGAAAGACAAGAAGAAGATCATGCCCTGCGCTGTTTACCTGGAAGGCGAGTACGGGATCAAAGGCCTGTTCGTTGGAGTTCCCTGCAAGCTGGGCGCCAACGGCATGGAGCAGATCATCCAGATCAAGCTGACGCCGGAAGAGCAGGCCGCGCTGCAGAAGAGCGCAGATTCTGTGACGGAACTTGTGAAGGTGATCGGCGTTTAGTTTTTTGAACCAGCATCAACGAGAAAAGCCGGCGCAAGTGCGCCGGCTTTTTGCGTCAGGAATTTTATGGTTCCTGCACACTGCATCCCACGCTCACTACAACCCCCGCCCGCCGCAGTCAAACTGTACTGACCAGAGGGGAGTCAATCCGAGGCCCACGAATCGTCCGTTAA
>JBAIYI010000821.1:0-4783 GCA_037915955.1 Terriglobales bacterium | reverse complement strand
GCGTGCCGCCGTTGGCCAGGAGCACCCGCACATTTTCATTTCCAGCACGGGCGGCGAAGTAGGCCCTCTGGGCATCGCGGTAATTATTATTGATGCTGTTCTCGGTATCCGCCATGTACATCAGGGCCACACCGATTCCTGCCAGCAGAACGATTGCCAGCAGTGCCACCATCATGGCTATGCCCCGCTCACCCGACTTGCCGCTCTTGATCCGTGTGAATCGCATTTTGAATCTCTCCTCTTAGTTGTTAGGCAGTCGCGCCATCCCGGTCATGGTCACCTGAATCGTCTTCCGGGTGTCCTGGTCGCGGCTCGCCTGGGTGGTGAGGGTGATTCCTACATTCTTGATCGTATGCAGCTGCTGATACACGGGATCCGTGAGGCTTGCCGATCCCAGAATGATAGGCGTGCTCAAATTGATGCTATTGCCCGATTGATCGAAAGCCGAGAATACCGGTTGCCCGGTGATCGTGACGAGGCCCTGTACCTGGGTGTAATAAACCGGCGCCGGTTGCGCCCAGGGCATGGAGCCATCCTGCTTGGGACTCGAACTGCGTTTCAGGCAAGGGCAGCCCGGACTGGTGCCGTCAAAGCTGTAAGTAATCTCGTCGACAATTCCGTCGCCATCCACGTCCGCTTCCAGGCTCACCTGATTCTGTGACAGGTACCAGACGCCCACTGCCGTGTACTGGGAACTCAGGTCATACCTGTTCCCGTACTGCGTTGGCGAAGGATAGCCTGCCTGATGCAGGTCTCGCGTGAACTGGTCAATGAAGTCACGCTCCTGCTGCGTGAGATCCATCTTTTGGTCTTCCGCGTGGTAGCGAACCTGTGCCTTCTCAATCTGCGAGAAGATGCCGCCCACCACGATGGAAAGCAGCAGCACGACGATCAGCAGTTCGATCAGCGAGAAGCCTTTGGAACGAATCTTGTTTTTGCTCTTCATAGGCATCACATGGAAACCACGGAACGAAGCGTGACCGGCCGGATGTAGGCAAACCCGGTCTGTCCGTAAACGAAGGGCTGCCGCGCTGAAACGGTGATCAGTTTGCCCCAACCTCCGGCTCCCACCGTCTGCACATTCCAGCGAACGTCATAGGTGGTCTGCAGTCCGTTGTTGCCGCACACCGTGTAAGTCATCTGGTAATTGTTGGCATTCAGGGACGCCGCGGTGTCAGCCTGGAAATCGACGTCACCGTTTGCCTGGAGAGTGGCGCCCCCTGGCGCGGTATTGATCTTCAAGGTGTTGGGCACGCAATCCGTGACATTCAGGACCGGGTTGGCATTTACGGGCGCACCGGAGATCTGCTCAAGCACGGTTTGCGCGACGTTCGTTGCCGTTGTATCCACGCGATTTGTGTTGTTGCGTGTCATGCCAACGACCACCATCGTCATTCCGCCCAGCACCCCAACCACCAGCACAAACATGGCTATGGTTAGTTCCACAAGGCTGAATCCGCGTTGCGTCTTGTTCCTTGTCATGCTTCTACTCCCACTTTCCGGCGGAAGGATCTGTCAAACGCCATGACTTCACCCGCCCGGAAGGAGTGACCGTCACGGCTTCCCACTCAGTGTTGTTTGGCTGAAGCGCCATGAGCCAGAGGAAGGCCGGCGTCTGCGCGCCATCCTTCTGCACGCACTGCGACGGGTTCGAGGTTGTGCCGAGGCAAGGCAATCCGCGACCGTTGAACCCGATTGGCGTTGCTGGTGATTCCACTACCGTGGGTGAGGTTCCCGAAGTCGGCACCCCAAGATAGGTGTAAAGCTGCGCAAGCTGCGACGCGCTGGGGAGCCCCGTGATCTTCAGGCTTACATCACTGGAAATCGTCACATCTGCCGAGCCCCCCGCATATGCGGCTCCGGGCGTATCCGTTACGTAGGCGATGTTAGGCGAAGCCGTGTTATCAAACTGCACGTAGGCCGGCTGATTGCTTTTTACCGCCTGCAGACGAGCTTCCTGGATGATTCCCGCCAGCGTGTGTCCGGCAGCGTGCAACTTGTAGTTCCGGTTGATTCTCTGGATTTGCGGAACCGCAATCGCCGAAAGGATCATCAGCAAGGTCAGCGTCGTAACAAGTTCGATGAGGGTAAAACCGTGTTGAAGATGCCTGCTTTTTGACTTCATGAACACGTCCTGGTCGCCAATTTGTCGCGCGGGGAGAGATGGGAATCCGTCTGCCGGCTGGGATTTTCTGTCTTCGCAGCCGTCCAGATGGGATTCTAGCCGCGTGCGGAGAATAAGGTAGGTAACTGAAGTACCAGATGCACCTAAAGGGCGAGTACTTTGGTCATTGCACCACAGGCGTTACTGAAGTACTGATGAGGACCCAGCGGCTTTTTACCGTTTGCCAGACCGAAACCACTCGAAGTCCGGAGCCGGAATCTACGGAAGCGCCAGGCTGGCTGATATGCAGGGGATAAGTGACTACCATGTCAGCCCCTTCAGGCTGCACCGCTATCTCGCCGACCAGGTAATCGCCAACAGGGGCGGCCTTCCAGTAGCCAAGCCAGCCGGCGCGATCAAGCGCTTCGCCGCGCGCGTTTACGCCCACGAAAGTGGGCGCCAGGTGACCCTCAAAGTTTTTCCAGTCTTTCTCACGAACAGCTTTCCACATCAGGCGCTCGTACTGTTCAGCGCCGGTGGCGTTGCTCCAATTGGGATGTTTAGGCGGACCGGCACAACCGCCTGCGAACAGCACAGTGAAAAGGCAGATGGCAGCCGCGAATACATTCCTGCTGAGTCTTGCCCGAGATGAATTCCGGCTTACCATTTATTTCCTGCTGAACACTTCTCTAGTGTAATAAAACGGGCACAAAGTCGATTCACTTTGTGCCCGTTTGTGTCTTTCGCGGCTGACCGCCGGTTAATCGCCGAAAACTTCTTCCTTCTCTTCTTTCTTCGCTGCCGCACCGTTGCCGTTCGCGGGCGCAATCGAAGTGAGAGGAACAAAGCCGCCTTCGGGCTGCTGCTCTTTCAGAATGTGCTGGCGGTAGAGCTTCTCCATGCGCGCGTGCTCGGCTTCGTTCTTGAGCTTTTCATCGCGAGCGCGGAGCTTTTCTTCACGGGCGGTTTTGGCGATGCCCAGTTCGTCCAGCGTGGTGTTGCGTCCCGCTTCCACGTGTTCTTTATTGAGCGCCAGCTTGTGAGCGGCTTCCGTCAGGCCCACCTTCTTGCCGCCGGCAAAGATCTCATGGCGGCCGTGCTCTTCATACCACTTGGTCAGCGTGGCCGTCATGTGCATCTTCTCAATAATGTTGCGCCAGCCTACGCCGGTGTTGTAAGCGCAGAAGCTGATCTCGCCTTCCTGCGTGGCGTAAGGAATAATGCACTGCTCGGTGCGGCGGAAATCATAGTTATACAGGTCCTGGAACCACATTCCGGCGATGAACAGGAAGTTCCAGCGGTCCTGGCGGCGCTTCTTGATGTCTTCGATCGAACGATCGCCGCTTACGCTGCCGTACTTCTTATCTGCGCCTTTCGTGGCGCCGAAAGTCTTATCAAATTTCTTGAGCAAATCCATCAGCTTGAAATGTTTGGGTGCTTTGAATGGATCGTAGTTCTTGGCCAGTGCCAGGGCCATGCCGGCGACTGACAGGAAACGGCCGCGGCCTGCGTCCGTAATTCGCGCGACGTCCTTCGCGATATGGTCACCATTCAGGAAGGCTGTGACCGGCACAGCTTCCTTGGTTTCCTTGTCGATCATCACAGCCATGCCCACACCACAGTTCGGGTGGCAGCCGCAGCTCAACTGCCCCCACTCCGCCTGAGGTCCATGGATCAGGTCAGCCCAGTCAGAGAAGGTGGACATAAACGAGATCGGGAACCAGTCGCGCGCAGGCTCGCCGAGACCAGTCTGGTTCTTCACGTCATGCGCCAGATGGCTCAGCGTGTAGCGCTGCGCATGTCGGCGATCGTCGGTGATCTCTTCGTCGCGGCCGGTGAATGAAACTGGCTGGAAACTGAGGAAGCTGATGGTCTTGGGATTATCCAGTGCGAACTGGATGATGCGGCCCACCTGCTCGTTATTGATGCCGTTGATGATTGTGGTCACCGGCACGATGTCGACGCCTGCGTCATGCAGGTTGTGAATCGCGCGCAGCTTTACGTCAAACAGGTTACCGACCTGGCGATGCGAGTTAGCAGCGTTGCCGATTCCATCAAACTGCAGGTACGCGTAACGAAGTCCGGCTTCCGCGGCCTGGCGGCAGAACTCAGGCGACTTCGCAAATTCGATTCCGTTCGTCGCGGCCTGCACCGAGTTGTAACCAACCTGGCGGGCGTAGCGGACAGCATCCAAGAAGTAAGGCGAGAGCGTGGGCTCGCCACCGGAGAACTGGACTGACATCTGGCGCCGCGGCTTGATCGAGATGGCGTTATCCAGCATCTGCTTGATCTCGTCCCACGTCAGCTCATGCACGAAGCCGACCTGGTTCGCGTCCATAAAGCAGGGATCGCACATCATGTTGCAGCGGTTCGTCAGATCGATGGTCAGCACCGAACCGCGGCCATGCTTTACTGTGCTGGTACCGTGGTGGTGTAGACCTTCATCGTTGTGCGCGCGGATATCGCGGCCCGGGAAAACGGACTCGAGGTGCTTGAAGAAATCCACGTCAACGGCCATCACGTCCTCAAAGTGGCCGTGGATCGGGCAATCCTTCACCATCAGGATCTGCCCGTCGCGCTCAATGATGGTGGCCTTGATTTCGCCGACCTTCTCGTTCAGCAGGACTTCATGCGGCAGCTTGCCGTCAATGATCTGCTGGCGAATTTCCGGGACGCACT
>JBAIYI010000188.1:0-5318 GCA_037915955.1 Terriglobales bacterium | reverse complement strand
AAGAACCTGCGCGGCCAGGGCACGCTCACCGAGGAAAATATCCAGGAGGCCATGAAGGAGATCCGCATGGCCCTGCTGGAGGCGGACGTCAATTTTAAAGTGGTCAAGCAGTTCATTGACCAGGTGCAGGCCAAGGCCGTGGGCCAGGAAGTAATGACCGCGCTCTCGCCGGCGCAGCAAGTGGTCAAGATTGTGCACGACGAGCTCGTGGAGATCCTGGGCCGGGACACCGCCAAGCTAAAATTTGCTTCGCAGCCGCCAACGGTCATCCTCATGGCGGGCCTCCAGGGCTCCGGTAAGACCACCACCTCCGGCAAACTCGCGGCGTGGCTCAAGAAGGGCGGGCATCGCCCCATGCTGGTCTCGGTGGACGTCTACCGTCCTGCGGCGCGCCAGCAGTTAAAAGTCGTGGCCGATGCGATCAAGGCGAACCTGTACGAAGGCAAGGTAGAAAACGCCGACACGCCGACGGTCGAGCGGCTCGCCAAAGAGGCGCGCAAAGAGGCCATCAACACCGGCTGCAACTTCCTGATCGTAGATACCGCGGGCCGCCTGCACATCGATGACGATCTGATGTCAGAAATGCAGCGGCTGAAATCGCTGCTGAACCCCCAGGAAATCCTGTTTGTGGCCGACGCCATGACCGGCCAGGACGCCGTGCGCTCGGCGGAAGAGTTCCACAAGAAGCTTTCCATCACCGGCGTAGTGCTCACGAAAATGGACGGTGATGCCCGCGGCGGCGCGGCGCTTTCCATCCGCCAGGTGACCGGCCAGCCGATCAAGTTCATCGGCATCGGGGAAAAGTATGATGCGCTGGAGCCCTTCCATCCTGACCGCATCGTGGGCCGCATTCTCGGCATGGGCGACATCATGACGCTGGTCGAGAAAGCGCAGGAAAAAATCGACCAGAAGAAAGCCGAGGAGTTTGCCAGGAAGGCGCTCGGCGGCGACGGCTTCTCGCTGGAAGATTTCCGCGATCAGCTCCGGCAGGTTAAAAAGCTCGGCTCTCTGCAAAGCGTAATCAAGATGCTGCCCAGCATCGGCCCATTCGCCAATATGCAGAAAGCGGCCGACAACGTGGATGACAAGCAGATCAACCGGGTGGAAGCGATCATCAATTCCATGACTGCGTACGAGCGCAACCATCACGAGTCGATCAATGGCAGCCGGCGCAAACGCATTGCGCGCGGTTCCGGCACCAGTGTGCAGGAAGTAAACCAGCTTTTGCGCCAATATGCTCAGATGCGCAAGATGTTTAAAGACATGGGCAAGGCCAGCTTCAGCCGCAAGCTGGCGGGGATGAAGTTTCCGGGAATGTAGCGGGATCGGGTGATCTGGTGATCGGATCATCGGGTGATCGGTTCATTCAGATACCGGTTTGAATGGGCGATATTTCAATTCGGCAGCCCCGTTTGCCGGCCCTACTTTCGGCCCTTCGAATGTTTGCCTCCAATTTCCGCACTGCCGCTGAGCAGTACATCCGCCGTCACGAATTTCGGCTCAATGTCTGTCGGCACTGACTTTAGGCTGTCCAGCGCTTTCTGCGTAACCGGGCGGATGTTCATCAGCTCGGTCATCATCTTCTTTGCGCCAGCGTAATCGCCGGTGGCTTCAAGGGTCAGAAACTCGCGGTCGAGCGAGGCCACCACGTCCTTGATTTTGTCGAAATTGACGGCGAACGTCCCATCAGGATTGGCGACAAACCCGCCTTTATCGAGGAAATAATTGAACTGGATCGCCATGCCTTTGGCATGCGAGTCCTGAAGCCCGAAGCGCAGCGTACGGAACGACGATGCAAGATACGTGTTGTAAAGCTGGCGCTCGGCATCCGCGCCATGCGGGATCGGCATCTGTATGGCGCCTTTGTCAGCCTGTGTCATCAGGTACTGCAGCGCGAACAGGCCGGTAACGTCGGCCTTGGCTTCTTCAATGGAGCTGTAAAGCTCTTTCAGTTCCAGGCGTGGGTTGGTCTCGCGACCGTTGATGTTGATCTGGTGAGGACCAAGGCCGTGCGTGAGCTCGTGCGCCACAATATGCGTAAAGAACAGGTCAAAGCTCAGGTCTCTCTGTGTGGCTGCGGGCAGCACGACTTTGGAAATGGGCACAAGCGTGGACTTGAACTTGGCTTCCTGCACATTCTTCAGCATCACGCGCTTCGCTCCCTTCTGCTGGACGACTTTGTCGTCGTTGGGAAGGTTGTAAGCCGCAGTCTGGACACCATGGGCTCCGTCACCGGCGGCAAAGACTTCATTCACCACGCGAATCGGCGCCGCAGCACCAAGTTTGGCAACGCGATACTTCGGATCCTCAGGAAGATTGTTTTCGATCTCCTGCAAGTGCTGGCCCAGGAAGGCGAGGCGCGCCGATTCCTTGTCATCGCGCAGATTGATATAGGCTTCGAAAGCCGCCTTATAGCCGAAGAGCTCGTCGTTGTAGGTCTCGTATGGACCAAAGGTGATGTCGAGCGGCGCATCCAGGTCCATCCACGCCATATCGCTCTCGAAGTAGTCGTTTGAGCTGAACGCAGCAGCGCGGGTAGTGAGGAACTTCTTCAGAGACGCGTTGCCCGTGAGCGCAGCGGCTTCTTTCAGGAGCTGACCGGCACGATCGAGATCGGCCTTGTACTCCTGGCTGTACGGCACAATCGTGAGCTGCTTCGCGGCATCGCGGCGGATGACCGTGAAAAATCCCATGGCTTGTTCCTTCTGCTGCGGCGAGAGCGTTTTCACCCAGCTTTCGAACTCATCTTTGCTCATGTCCTCGGGATAGAAGTTAGCGCCTGCGGGCTTGTGCTCCGGCACACCGGGGATGAAGGCCTTGTGCTGGTCAATCTCTGACCATGGGCCCTTGTTGATCCAGAAATAATGCAGGCGCGCCTGCCCGAGAGCGCTCGTGTCCTGCTGCAATTTCTGATACAGCGCCAGATCGCCGCTCCAGAACTGCTTCATGAAGAGATGGTTCACCACCTGCGCGGCTTCAATCAGCTTGACCAGCGCCTGCTTGTCCCCGGGCGAGAGCGCGGATGTATCCACGTTCATCTGCGTGGGCGCGAAGCGCGCGGCCATGCGGTTGAGTTCGGCGGCGTCAGGGTAGGCGGGAGCAGCGGGTTTCTTCTGGGCAATGGACATGGCAGTGAACACCAGCACGAAGCAGAGAATCAGGCGCATAGGTGAGTCAATTCCTCAGAGATTAAGGATAACGCGGCGGCAGGATTGTTCGCGAATCACCACGACATCAGGATTCGAAGATCCCTCACGTTGTTCCCTGTCGGTCCGGTCATCACCAGATCGCCGAGCTTCTCAAAAAAGGGAAAGGCATCAAAGCGCGCCAGTGAATCCGCAGGACTAAGGCCAGCGGTTCGAGCTCGTTCAAAAGTCGTTCCATCCACTACGGCTCCTGCGGCCGGACTATTGCCATCGATTCCGTCCGTCCCGGCGCTCAGCACCGCAATGTTCTCTCCGGCGATCTTGTCTGCGCAATAGAGGGCGAAGTGCTGGTTGCGGCCGCCGCGACCGGATTCAGCGGGGACTTTCACTGTGACCTCGCCGCCGGAGATGATGCAGGCGCGTGAGACCTCACGGCGAAGCTGGTGGATTCGGTCCAGCAGATAGTCGGCAGCCTTTGCATAATCCCAGTCGTCACAGGAGTGATCGATCTGCACGGCGAAGCTGTGCGCGGCTGCGGCGGAAGCAGCAGCGCGTTCGGCTGTTTCGCTCGAAAGTATCTTCCACCAGCGCGAGCGGTGAAAGGCCAGATCATCTTTCTTGGGCGTTTCTTCCAGTGCGTGCTTCTCGAAGAGCTCTCGAACTGAAGCCGGGAACTGCGGGAGCAGGTTGTACTCGGCGGCGATCCGGTAGCAATCATCCAGCGTGCTGGAGTCCGGCATAGTAGGGCCGGAAGAGAGCGAATCGAGCGCATGCTCGGGAACGTCAGAAACCAGGATTGAGACCTGCTGGGCGGCTCCGGCGGCTTTGGCCATGCGTCCGCCCTTGGTGGCGGAGAGATGCTTACGCACGGCGTTGATCTGCGCGATGGGCGAACCAGAGAGTACCAGCGCTTTGTAGGTAGCGATCAGGTCGGGCAGCGAGATCTCATCGTCAATCGGCTTCTCAACGCATGCTGAGCCGCCGCCGCTGATCAGAAAAACCGCCAGCGAGTTCCGGTCGAGCGCGCTGAGCGATTTCAGGATGGCATGGGCGGCTCGGATTGACTCTGCATTTGGCTGCGGATGGCCTCCCAGAAAATAACGGTAACCGGCTACCTGATAACTCGGCGGATTGGGGTCTGCGACGATTCCCTGCACCGTGCTGCCAAGCTGACGGGCAAGGATTTCCGCCATTCGATGCCCTGCCTTGCCGAATGAGACAGCCAGCACGCGCGAGTAGGTCTTGAGATCGTAAAGATCTTCGCAGACGCGGAGCACGCCGCGGTCACACTGAACGTGGCGGTCAAAGGCCTTCTGAATGGAAGCTTCCTGAAGAGCGTGGGTGAAGATGTCTCTGGCCAGATCTCTCATGAGTTTCATGATTATCCGGCAGAAGGAAGCTGCGCGGCAGGCGCAAATTGCCGCTGCACCCAGGATTGCACTGCTGCCTGCATCTCCGGCAGATGACCTTCAAAGAAGTGGTCGGCATCAGGCACCACAACCACTTCTTTGGGGTCAGGAGTTGCGGCGACAATCTGCTGAAGTTGGTCCGGAGGACCATATTGGTCCTGTGATCCGCTCACGAACAGCTTGGGTTTGGTGCAGCCGCTGAGGAACTTGAAACTGTAAACACGGCCTTCCGCAGCCACCGGCGTACCAAGCGAGATAAGGCCAACCACGCGCGGATCAGGACAGGCGGCGCGCAGCCCTGTGGCGGCGCCGAAAGAAAATCCGCAAAAGATGATCGGCAGCGGGAACTCGCGTTCGAGCCAATCGAGCGCGGCGCGAACGTCATCCTGCTCGCCGTGTCCCCGATCGTGCTCACCTTCACTCAACCCGGCGCCACGAAAGTTGAAGCGCAGCACGGGATATCCAAAGCTGTTGAGCGCCTTCATGGCGCGGTACACAACTTTATTGTGAACGGTACCGCCATATAGAGGGTGAGGATGGCAGACCAGTGCAGCGTGTGTGGCCTGGGGTAAACCGGCGTTCAGCAGAGCTTCGAGCCGTCCCGCAGGACCCGGGATAAAGAACGAGTTGATGCCGTTGGGCACAGAATGTTTTTACAGGAAGGGTGGTCGCGATGAAAAGAGTGATGGCATTCCCCGACTGAAAACCTACCACCGAGGCACGGAAACACGGAGGAAAATTAGATGGAAAAAGGTGCGAGCTG
>JBAIYI010000420.1:0-9986 GCA_037915955.1 Terriglobales bacterium | reverse complement strand
AACCAGGGAAACCCAACCGCAAGCCCGGTGATCAACCCGAACATTTCTGTTTTCAACATTGACGCTCGCGGTCTGCTGACGGAAGTGGCCGGCTCGCCCTTCCCGGCGCCGGCAAATCCGCAGTTCATGCTCGTCTCTCCGACCGCTAACTTCCTGTATATCTCCTCGGCCAACACAATTGTTACGCTCCCGTTTTCCGCAACTGGAGTTCTCGGCGCGGCCGTGAGCACGTTCACCTCACCCACGGCTGGAGCGACAATGCAGGGTACGGCGATCGACAGCAAAGGTCAGTTCTTCTACGCCACGGATTCCACCAATAACCAGTTGTTGAGCCTCTCAGTGCAGAGTTCTGGGGCGCTCGCGCTCGTGGGAACACCCTCGTCGACCGGTACCAAGCCGGTGAATGTGGCGGTGAATGGGCAGGGAAACCTGGTGTATGTTTCCAATTCTGGCTCGAATGACATATCGGGCTTTCAGGCAAGCGCCGGAGCCCTTACGGCGGTGACAGGTTCCCCATTCACCACCGCCAGTCCGAGTGCAACCGGAAACGCCCTAGTGACCACGCCGGGCTACCTGATCTTTGATGCGACCAATACCTTTCTGCTGGTCAGCAATACGGGTACGCGTGCCATCGCTGTTTACTTGATTGACACGAGCACAGGCGCGGCTTTGCAGGTGCCTAATTCACCCTTCGCCCAGGGAATTGCGCCCAGCTGGCTGCTCAGCACGACTTAGAAACAAGCAGTTGCTGACCTTGTTGCAGTAACGGCCATGTCCTCTGGTGTCAACAACTTAGAACATCCTGAACAGCTCGTTCGGCTTCTAAAAGACGCAGGAGGGAGTGTAAACGCACATGCGTAAACACCTGCTCGTTTTTAGCATTCTCACGCTGGTCTGCTTGAACGCCTACGCCCAAAAGAATGAACTGGCTCTCGTGGCCGGGGCAAAAGTCACGCCCACGGTCGGAAGCACCACAACCGGCAATCAGACGGATTTCTCAACCACGTTCGCTTTTGAAGCGAACTATGCCGCGCAGCTCGCGCACGTTCCCGCTGTGGCGTTACATCTGGAGTTTCCTTTCGTCGCTTCTCCATCCACTGACCTGACCACTTCAAACCTGACGGCGGTGAAGAGCTACAGCTCGATTTTCTTCACCCCAGCGCTGCGCTTGAAGATCCTGCCCGGATCGCCGTTCAGCCCGTGGATCTCCGCGGGAGGTGGTATTGCGCACTTTAATCCCGGCTCAACCACGCAGTCCGGCACAACGGTTTCCACCAACAGCACCACGAAAAGCGCAGTGCAGGGAGGCGTAGGAGCGGACTTCCATCCACCACTCCTGCCGATCGCGTTTCGAGTGGAGGCAAGAGACTTCTATACGGGAATTCCAAACCTCAACACCATTTCCATCAAGGTGCGGCATAACATCCTGGTGGGCGGCGGAATTGTGCTGCGGTTCTGAAGAAAAAAGACTCGCAGTAAATGCAAAGCACTGACCGGACGGGAGCGCAGCCCTCCGGATCTCTTCAATCCAAATACTTGAACTGGCTCAGGCGGCGTGGTCTTCGCGATGGATGCGCGGACGAACGACGCTGGAGCCAGAGCCCCGCATCTTACGGTCCGCAAAAGCTGCCAAGCGAAACAGTGAAATGGCCAGAAAGAGAACAATGGCCCAGCCAATGATCAGAAGTATCCAAAGCAGCATGCTCTAGTTATGATTCCGGAGCAGGCTCCCGGGTTGACTCACTTCCCCGGCGAACGATAAACCTCGCCGCCTTTCATCACGAAATCAATCTTCTCGAGCAAAGTGACGTCAGCCAGAGGATCTCCTTTGACTGCAACGATATCAGCGTATTTTCCCGCCGCGATGGTGCCCACTTCATGGGTCATTCCCAATAGATCGGCGGCCGCGCTGGTGGCTGAACGGATGGCCTGGGCCGGCGTCATGCCGTACTTCACCATATATGGGAACTCCTTTGCCGGGTTAATGCCCCAGTCAAAGCCGCCCACATCGGTGCCGAATGCGATTTTCACTCCGGCATTGAGCGCACGGCGGAAGGTGTCCTGGTGAATCCTGATCATGTCCAGCCACACCTTCGCTCCGGCGTTCGCGCGCCCCTGCGCTACATACTCGCCAACATAGATCGTGGGGACATAGTAAATACCTTTCTGCGCCATGGTTTTCAGGTCAGCGTCAGCGATGTAATTGCCGTGTTCGATGGAATCCACGCCGGCCTCCACGGAATTGTGAACTCCGTTCAGGGCCATGGCATGCGAGGCCACCTTGTGGTGCTCGCGGTGGGCTTCATCCACAATCGCCCGCAGCTCATCCATGTTGAACGTCGGAATGTCGTCGAGCACTCCGTCATCGCGCACAAAGTAACTGCGATCGGAATAGACCTTGATCCAGTCTGCGCCGAAGCTGATCTGTTCGCGCACCGCTTTGCGGGCCTCATCAGCACCATCCACGAGCTGCACGCCATGCGGAACCTGGATTTCCCAGCTGTAGCCCTGCAAAGGATACGCGCCGGTCACGTCCATGGCGCGGGTGGCAACTTTCATGCGCGGGCCGGGAATTATTCCCTGGTTGATGGCCTTCTTCAGGTCAGCGTCGGCATAACCGGCGCCTTCCGTCTCCAGATCGCGAATCGTGGTGAAACCATAATCGAGAGCGCGCTTTACCGAGCGCGTTCCCAGAATCGCCCGATATGCCGAGGATTGCTTGAGCAGCTGAACGTCGTAATCTTCAGCCGTGATGTCGCCCTGCAGCAGCGTGTGGGTATGGGTATCAATCAGGCCAGGCAGGCAGGTGCGGTCGGATAGATCGATGGTCTGAGCCCCTGCTGGAGCCGTACCGCCATTTCGCACTTCCTTTATGCGGTCGCCCTCAACCACGATCAGCACATTTTTATGAAGCTGCCCGGATTCAGCCTCAAACATCGCGCCACAGCGCAGGTAATGGACTACGGGCGGAGCAGGGTGGGCTGGGTTCTGGGAGAATCCAAGCGACGCAATCATCGAAGTGGCGGCAAGCAGGAGCAGCTTTTTCATGGTTACCTCTGTGAAAGCAAGCTGGTAATCCTAACAGAAGCTACCGCCTATGGCCGGTAGCCGTGCTACCATTTGGTACCCCCACCGAAAAGCGGAGACTCTATGCTCGACCAAACCTTGCGTCCCATGAGCACTTCTCAGGTGCTGGACCGGACGTTCTTTCTCTACCGCAAGAACTTCGTGCTGTTCGCGGGCATTGCTGTGGTCACACCGGTGCTGAACGTCGTTGTTTCTCTGCTGCAGGTCTGGTGGTTTGGTCTGCCCTTTGTTCCTGATCCCCAAAAGATGGATCCCACAGTAGCGCAGCACGCTTTCCAGGCATATTTCGCCAGGGCTGCCGTGGGCGGCTTGATGGGGATAACCGTGTACGTCATCGGGTATGCAATCTCTTCGGGGGCAACGGCTTACGCAGTTTCCATGTTGCACCTGGGGAAAACCACAACCATTGGAGAATCCTACTCTCGCGTAAAAGCCGCTTTCGGGCGAGTATTGGGGCTCGTAGTCAGCGTCTTTTTTATCGCGGTAGGGCCTCTGATTCTGTTTTACATCGTGATGGTTCTGCTGGCCGTCGGAATTGCCGGGGCAGCGGCAGCAGCGGGAAGCGGAGGAGGTTCCGGTTCAGCCGCCGCCATAATCGGAGTGATCATCGGCTTCCTCTTCATCTTTGGAGGCATTTTCGGCGGCATCTTCTGGTCCATCTATGCATATTGCAAATATGGCCTCGCCGTTCCTGCCTGTACGATCGAAACCTTGCCCATCCGGTATTCGCTGATCCGCAGTAAGTTCCTGACGAAAGGAAGCAAGGGCAGGCTGCTTCTCATCTACCTGCTGGCAGGTTTAATCACCTTTGGTCTGACGAGTGTTCTTGAGATACCCGCCATCATGAGCTCTCCCCTGTTTCTGAAACCGGGAATGCACCAGACTCCGCTTTCGTTCATGTGGCTCATCATTGCCGACTTCGCCGCAAAGCTCCTGGCCAGCCCGATTGCAGCCATTGCCATGTCACTTGTGTATTATGACGAGCGCGTGCGCAAAGAGGCTTTCGACCTGCAAGTGATGATGGAAAACGTGGGGCAGGCCCCGGCAATCGAAGCTGCTTCCAGCGCCACGCCCAGCCTGGGATGAAGCTGAGCTCGAAGACAGCAATTCTCGCACTTGTTCTTCTGGCGACAAGCCTGCCTGTGCTTGCCGCCGACATCTCTGTGCCCGAATACCAGCAGCAGGTGGACCAGCTGGCGTCCAGGGTTAACGATTTGAGAGATCATCCTGAGAACGCAGGGAAGCTGGTAAGCGAGATTCCCTCGTCTCTCACCGTCAGTACAGGCGAAGGCTCGGTCACTGTATCGCTGCAGCGGTTGAAGGATTCCGTGGCCGAATTCTCCACCGCTACGGAAGCAAACCGGGCGGAGAAGCTGGAACAGCTCCAGAACTACGCGGGCGTTCTTAGCGTGCAGGCGCACTCCTACGATAAGCCAAGCGATCTCAGGGAAAGCCGGCAGAAGCTCAAAGAGATTCTCCAGCATCGCGAGTTCAACAAGGTGCATCCACCGGGTGCTCGTGAAGTGCTGCTCGATAGGATCTTTCGCTGGATTGGAAGGCTCTTCCGCCACCTTGGACGGGGAGGAAAGGCCACTTTCAATGTTGTCCAGGCGATCGTCTATGGTCTCATTGCCGTGGCGTTGGGATTGGCCATATTTTGGACGGTACGCCGCCTGCGCAGGCCGGAAGAGCCGGAACCGACCCGGGAGATCATCCCCTTTACTCCGTCGGCCCGCAACTGGCGCGCATGGCTCGGCGATGCCCGCGCCTTCGCCGCCCAGAATGACTGGCGTAACGCAATCCACATGGCGTACTGGGCAGGCATCTCTTTTCTGGAGGCTGGCGGCGCCTGGAAGCCAAACCGGGCGCGCACACCGCGTGAGTATTTACGGCTCATCAACTCCCGCGACCCACAGCTTCCTACTCTGTCCTCTCTCACCGGAAAGTTTGAGACCGTCTGGTACGGACAACGTCCGGCGGGGAGCGCTGACTTCGAGGAAACTGTCCGCTACCTGGAGAATCTGGGATGCCGCTGAACATCGCTCCGGCAGACCGGAAGCTCCTGTTGTGGACAACCGCCGTCCTTCTTCCCGTTATCATCGCTTTGGCAATTCTCTCCGGCGGCGACGAAGAAGATACCGGCGTTCCCAGCACGTATTCTGCTCAATCAAGGGGCGCGAAGGCGGCCTACCTGCTTCTGCAGGAACTGCACTATGACGTCCAGAGATGGGACCGACCGCCTCAAGAACTTCCTACACAACCAAGCGGCACAGTTTTGGTGCTCGCGAGCCCCGGGCTGGGTAATTCGATCGATCGAGCCGACAAGCTCGCCCTCAACCTGTTCCTTTCGCGGGGCGGAACGATTCTCATCACCGGCTGCGTCCCTGAGTTGCTGGTGCCGGAAGCTGCGGTTGATATTGAGAGCGCTCCCTCGCCGCTGTGGAAGAATTACAGGCCTGAGCTTCTCACTGGAGTTTCCCGAGCCGGCGAAATTCGTCTGGCACCGCCCTGCTACTGGCACAACAACGCTCCGCCGCACCTGGTGCACTATGCGGACAAAGACAGGCCAATTGTCGTTTCTTACAAGGTGGGAAGAGGAGGGGTGATCTGGTGGGCTTCGTCCGCGCCGCTGAGCAACGCCGGCATCCGCGAAGCCGGCAATCTCGGATTGCTGCTGAATTCACTTGGTGATCGCGATGGCACACGAATCTTGTGGGACGAGTATTATCACGGCGACCGAGCCACGCTGGGCAAATATCTATCAGAGCCGCCCATACTCTGTGGCTTGTTGCAATGCGGGTTCCTGTTCGCCGCTGTCCTATTCACATACTCGCGTCGCAACCTGCCGATCCATCCTGCGCCGGAGCCATCGCGCCTTTCGCCGCTAGAGTTCGTTGAGACGTTAGGCAATCTCTATCGTCAGGCAAAGGCCACGCGTGCTGCTTTGGAGGTACCTTATCAGCGCTTCAGGACGGCAGCTGCGCGGCGGCTCGGCTTGCGTCCGGATATCTCGAACACGAGGCTTGTGGACTCGCTGCGCAATCGCATGGGATACAAGGACCCATCTCTCGAGACCGTGCTGGGTAAAATTGAGAACGCGCTCGATTCCGGCGAGCCGGCCGAAAAAACTGTTTTGGAGCTGGTGCGGGAGCTGAACCGGCATATGCACAACCTGAAACTTCTGCCAGAGGAGACCTTCATACATGGAAACCGTGTCCCGGGTACTGAACCACGGACGAGCTGAGCTGGGCAAGGTAATCGTCGGCCAGCCGGAACTGATCAACCAGTGCCTGCTTACGGTGTTATGCGGCGGCCACGCGTTGCTGGAGGGCGTACCGGGAATCGCCAAGACCCTGGTGATCAAGTGCTTCGCCCGCCTGTTCGACCTTGAATTCCGCCGCGTTCAGTGCACCTCAGACCTCATGCCCGCCGATATCATCGGCAGCAACGTGCTTAACCTCGCGACCAGCACATTCTCGCTCCATCGCGGCCCCTTGTTCACTGACATGCTGCTGGCGGACGAGGTCAACCGTATGCCTCCCCGCACCCAGGCTGCCTTGCTGGAGGCGATGGAAGAAAGGCAGATCACGATCGATGGCGTGCCGCATCGCCTCTCAGAGTTCTTCACCGTCTTCGCCACCCAGAACCCGATCGAGTTTGAAGGGACTTACCCTTTGCCTGAAGCGCAGCTCGATCGTTTCCTGATGAAGATCAAGGTTGATTACCCGCAAGCAGATCAGGAGATCGCCATTCTGGAGCAGCACCACCGCGGCTTTGATGCGCACAACCTGGATGCGGCGCAGATTCAATCTTTGCCAACGGAAACGCTGGCCCAGGCGCGCGCGGAGGTACGTAACACGAAAGTGGAGCCGGCATTATTTCAGTACGTGGTGAACATCGTGCGCCGCACCCGCGACTGGCCCTCTCTTGGATTGGGCGCCAGCCCGCGTGCGGCGATAAGCCTGATGCAGGTGGCCAAAGCCGCGGCAGCACTTGAGCAGCGCGACTACATGATTCCCGACGATGTGAAGACTGCTGTATTGCCCGTTCTCCGCCACCGCGTGATGCTCAAGCCCGAAGCGGAGCTGGAGGGCCAGGATAGCGACCAGGCATTAAAGGAAATTGTTGGCACGGTGGAAGTGCCCAAGTAAGCTCAGAATGTCCAGCCCCGCCCTCATACCCGCTCCAGTGAGCGCCGCCGCCAGGCAGACGCGCAGGCTGGGGTTCGGCTTTGGTCCACGTTTTCTCCTGCTGGTGAGCGTTGGGCTGCTTTGGGCTGTACCTGCTTTCTGGGACGTCAGATTCCTTCTCGTGATGCTGGCCTGGGATGCGTGCGCTCTCGTAGGCTGGCTGGTCGACCTCAAGGCACTTCCCCGTCCCGAACAACTGGTGGTGCAAAGGAGTTGGGGCGGAGCACCCTCTCTCAGCAATGACGTAAACGTCACGCTCCAACTGGAAAATCGGAGTTCGGCTTACATCGAATGCAAGATCGTGGATGATGTGCCACACGCAATTTGCGCGGTGCCGCCGGAGTTGATGGTGCGGGTGGGCAAGCGCGACACAGGTGAAGCCCAATACACTGCCCGGCCGCTCGAGCGGGGTGACGTTGAACTCAAATCGGCATGGCTGCGTTATCAAAGTGGAGCTCATTTTGCGGAGCGCTGGGCCCGCGCAGACGTTGCCCAGACAATCAGGGTCTTTCCTGACCTGGAAGACGCTCGCCGCCACAACATTTATCTTTCCCGTGCTCGCCAGATCGAACTGGAGAAAAGACTGATTCGGCAGCGCGGAGTGGGGCGTGAGTTCGAAAGCCTGCGCGAGTACCAGCCAGGCGACGAGTTCCGCAACATCTGCTGGACCGCAACCGCCCGCCGCGGCAAGCATGTAACCAAACTGTTCCAGGTGGAGCGGAGCCAGGCGGTGTGGATCGTAATGGATGCTGGACGCCTGCTCCGCGCGCGGGTCGGCGAGTTGAGCAAGCTCGATCTTTCGGTGAACGCAGCCTTATCGCTGGCCCAGATTGCTCTTTACTCCGGCGATCGCACGGGCCTGCTCGTCTATGGGCGTGATATCCAACAGCGCGTTGGCCTGGGCCGCGGACTCGGCCACATGCGATCTATCCTGGAGGCCCTGGCGTCAGCCAAAGAAGAAGTGGCGGAAGCCGATCATCTGCGCGCCGCTGCCGCCCTGATGCAACTCCAGAAACAGCGTGGGCTGATCATCTGGGTCACGGACCTGGCGGACACGTCCATGACTCCGGAGGTGATTGAGAGCGCTTCGCAAATTCTTTCCAAGCATCTGCTGCTGTTCGCTGTTATCGCCCAGACTGATTTGCAACAGATGGCGGCAAAGTACCCGGAGAATGAAGAAGAGATGTTTGGGATCGCGGCGGCGCAGGAGCTGGTCCAGCGGCGCGAACAGCTGATCAGCAAAATCCGTAATCGTGGCGCACTGGCCCTGGAGATCGCTCCCAGCCGACTTACAACCACGCTGGTAAACCAGTACCTGGAAGTAAAGGAAAGAAATCTGATCTAGTCGCGGACGATGTGAACAACGAAGTCCCTAATGCTCTGCGGGCTGGTCCACCACGCCGCCACGCGCGCAGAAAAACAGATAGCTGAAAAAAACCGTGGCAATGGCTGCCGCAAGAGTAAACTTCCATCGCGGTGGGATGTTCGGAGAAGGCGAGATAAAGCCTTCGATCAGCCCTGCTACTACCAGCATCGGTATTGTCCCAAGCAGCAGACGAATGGCTTGACCTCCGGATTTGACAAGTGATTCGCGCCGGGAAAGCATTCCGGGAAACAGCAGGCCTTGAGCGATACGCAATCCCGCGCCTCCCGCGACGAAGATTGCCGGCAACTCAATGACGCCGTGCGGAGCCACAAAGCTCCACAAGGGCAAGCTCATCCCGCCCATCCAGCAGGCAACGCCCACCACGCCGAGCATCACCCCGTTAAAAACCTCCATGTAAACAGTTCCCACACCTGCGGTAATTCCATAGGCAAAGGTTAGGAATGCAACCATCAGGTTATTGGTCATGATCATGCTGGATTCGGCAGGCTGTACACCGACAATTGAATCAGTCCACATCTTGTGCTGCTCGACGGTCTGCATCATTTTCGGACCAAGGAACAGGTGCATATATTCCGGGTGCGTGGCGGAGAGCAACGTGCCGGCAATGGCGCCGAGCACGAAGAGCGCGAAGGCGGTGCCTGTCAATTTCAGGTTCCGGCGAAAAATCTGGGGATAGATGGAGCGGTAGAAATGGATGATACCTTTGGCGCTCGATTTTTGTGCCGAATAGATGGTATTGTGTGCGCGAGAGAGCAGCAGATTCAGGGTGCGCGAGTAGGTTCTGCCGCTGGAATCTTCCCGCAAAGCGGAAAGATCGGCAGCTGCCTGCCGGTATAGCAAGCCAAGCTCCTGCAGTTCAAGCCGGGTAAGCGAACCCAATCCTTGTTCGCGCGCCTGGTCCAGTAGACGCTCCAGCCGTTTCCAGTGGTTCTGCCGCTTCTCCAGCCAGTGGGCCGAGATCATACGTGGACAAGCTTACCATTGAGACTCCCGAGCAGGTGCAGCTGGAATTTGTTCTGGCGGGCATTGGCAGCCGCTTTATGGCTGTCCTTATGGACTCGATTATCCAGATCGTTTTAGGGGTGATTGTCTTCGTAATCTGCATAGCCTTGATCGCCAATCCCTTTTCTGCCAATGCCAGCATCTGGGCAATCGCGCTTTTTTTCATTCTGAGTTTCGTCCTCTATACGGGGTATTTCGCCATTCAGGAAGCAGTATGGAAAGGCCAGACGCTGGGTAAGCGCTGGGCCGGAATACGTGTGATCAAGGACTCAGGCCGGCCAATCACTCCGTTTGAGGCCATTGCCCGCAACCTGGTGCGA
>JBAIYI010000791.1:0-2168 GCA_037915955.1 Terriglobales bacterium | reverse complement strand
GGTCGCTGCCGATCTGGTGGAACTTGTGTTCTTTGGGGCTGGAACGATGCGAGGACAATGAGTCAGTAAACGACAGGTCTAAGATGCGCGCGTTGGATGCGTTCACTACACGCAGGCGATATGGTCGCGGCTCGACATCAAGGTACGGAAAGATCTTCCCGTTGACCAGCGCCATGTTTCCGGCCGACTCGTTCACCCACTTCGCCGGATAGGAAAGCTGGCCGTCGCGCGTGAACTCGCGATCGCAAAGCAACAGCGGTACTTCATACTTTCCGCGCGGAAGACCCAACGCGTCTTCCACACCGTCACGAACTATATAAAGACCAGCAAGCCCGGCAAACACGTTCAGGCGGTTGATGCCGAGCGTGTGGTCGTGATACCAGAGCATCGCGGCATCCTGCTGGTTGGGATAGTGATAGACAGCAGACTTGCCCGGCGCGTACCAGTCTTCCGGATAACCATCACTCCTGGCCGGGGTCCTGCCACCGTGCACGTGAACTACCGCACGAACGTCGGGCTGGTTCTCGTGGGCGCCGTGGATTGAGTGATCGACTGCGAGCAGGTGTGTTTTCGGAAGATCGTTGGCCCACTCGACCAGAATCGGCTGGCCCGAGCGCGTCTCCAGCGTTGGTCCGGGGAAGCTGCCATTGATGCCCCATAGACGTGTGGGCGGCAAGTCGCGGTGAAGTTTGGCTTCGATCTGCCGCATTGACATGCGGTAAAAAGGTACCTTGGCGCGGCGATTCCCCGGATCAGGCCGCGTTCCGGCAGGGTGAGCGATCGCCGGGATGGGCAGAGGATCAACGAATTTTTCCAGCTTCTCCGCGTTGAGTTTTCGATTACGCGACGGGACCGGCGTTAAGGGTTTGTGCTGCTGTCCGGGCTTTCCGGTCGGCACATGCGCATTTGCCGGCGAGTTCTGCTGCTCGCCAGCCGATCTCTGCGGCAGCCATAAACCTCCTATAAGCACGCAGCTCTGTTCCAAAAAGTCGCGACGCGTGAGAGACTGCCCCGGCGGTTTCTTCTTCACACGCAGATAGTAGAACGCAAAGAGTGGATACGCCAAGCGGACGGGATGCCGTCCTGCCCGGGACTATCGTGAAGCCTGATGCATGAGGCCATTTGCGGGCCGCAAACCGTGTTTCAATCCCCAAGGCAAAGTAGAATACGCATGTAATAAAGGTGGGCAGAAAGGAAAACCCCATGAGAACCACGAAGCTGCTGTTTGTTGTTGCCATATTCGCTGCGCTCTGCGGCGCGCAGGCAGCGCAGCATTCTGATGAACCGTCGAAGAAGCTCGGCGCCTTTCTGGGAAAGTGGAAGACAGAAGGATCATTCGCCACTGGCCAGAAGACCTCAACCACGCTGGAGTGCCGGTGGTCGCCCATGGGTTCGTTCCTGGTCTGCGACCAGCTGGTGAACATGGGCGGCGGCGAGCATCGCCAGTTCACGGTCTATTCCTATGACAGCAAGGGCGGGAATTACAGCTACACCACGCTCTCCGATCCCGGTGCCAAACCCACTTCAGGTACCGTTGAGATCAAGGGCAACCTCTGGACGTACGATTCGAGCTTTCAGAATCAGGGCAAGACAACGCTGATCCGTACCACCAACGAATTTACCGACGCGAAAACCGAGATTTTCAAAGTCGCGACTTCTGACGATGACGGTGCCACATGGAAGGTGATGCTGCAAGGCAAGGCGCAGAAGGTAAGCGATTAAAACTCCTCTATAGTTGGGAAGAGCTGTATCGGCAATTCGCTGATCGTCGGCGTCTGGTCTCGCGTACCGGTCTAGAGTGAAGGCTCCAACAACTGAGCGGTCTTGCAATCGTCAGACTGGCGGATGTATTCTAGCCATCCAGAGAACCTGAAAGTAGGAGGTTGCAGATGCGCAAGCTGATATCTGTTACCGTTGCCAGCCTGTTGGTTTTCCTGGCCACCGCGATTTCCAGTCCGCAAGCTTCGGCCCAGGCCCGCGTTGATATTTTCGTTACACCCATACCCAACGCGCCGTTCAGCGGGACAATCCATGTGGACCGCTCCACGGTGATGCGCGATGGCTCCGTGGTCCGGATGAAGACGGTTCGCGAGATTCACCGCGACAGCCGCGGCCGCATTTACAATGAGGCGCGCACGCTGCTGCCGGTCGCCAGCACGGAAACTCCT
>JBAIYI010000534.1:0-2489 GCA_037915955.1 Terriglobales bacterium | reverse complement strand
GCCAAGGCGCAGCAATTCTCCGCAACACACTGATCCCACATATCCTGCGCCGCCCGTAACCAAAACGTTCGACATTAATAAGCTCCGGCCCCGCGAAACACACGAACCGGGGTCTTCAACATTATTTTGAGGTCCAAGCCAAGAGACCAGTTTTCCACATAATAAAGGTCCATGGCGACCCTTTCGGAATAAGAAACTTGCTGCCGGCCCTCAACTTGCCAATACCCCGTCAAGCCCGGCTTCATGGCATTGAAAATCCAGCGCGCTTCCCCGAATTTCTCAAGCTCTGCTGGCGTGACCATCCGTGGCCCTACCAGGCTCATCTGCCCCATCAGCACGTTCCAGAGCTGAGGCAACTCGTCAAGGCTACCCTTCCGGATGAACGAGCCAATCGGCGTGATCCGGGGATCATTCTTGAGCTTGTAGTTAACTTCAAACTCTTTCCGGAGCTCAGAGTTGCGCTCCAAAATTTCGTCGGCATCCACACGCATACTGCGGAGCTTAAAGGCGTCGAACTCGCCCTTGGGACCAACTACTCGGCGCCTGTGAAATACCGGTCCGCCGTCCTGAAATTTGACGATGAGGCCGAGAGCAACAATGAGGGGTGAGAGACACACCAGCATGATGAACGAGCCAGTGATGTCCAGGGCGCGCTTTAAGGCACGTCCGCTACGTGTGACCCTTTGAGACTGCCGGTTTTGAGATTCCACACTTTCAACAGCGGAAGCCTGCATTTACACTCCCGCAGTGGCGATGCGTCCAGCGGAGGACTGCTTAAGAGAATTCAAATCCGAGTCCACCATCATCTCAATCAACTGCTTGAATGTGACTTCCGGCTTCCAGCCAAGAACCTTCTTCGACTTGCTGGCATCGCCACACAGATAATCCACTTCAGCAGGACGCACGAGTTTAGGATCGATTTCCACGTACTTTTTCCAGTCCAGACCCACGTGAGAGAACGCAACTTCCAGCAGTTCTTGCACGCTGTGTGTCTCTCCGGTAGCAATCACATAATCGTCCGCCTGCGGCTGCTGCAGCATCATCCACATGGCGCGGATATAGTCGCCGGCGAAGCCCCAGTCGCGCTGCGCATCAAGATTACCCATCTTGATCTTGTCTGCCAGCCCCAGTTTGATCTTCGCCACGTGCTGCGTGACCTTGCGCGTTACAAACTCATGCCCGCGCCGGGGTGACTCATGATTGAAACAGATGGAGGAGCACGCAAACAGCCCGTAGCTCTCACGGTAATTCACTGTGATGTGGTGGCCGAACACCTTCGCCACGCCATACGGACTGCGTGGATGAAACGGGGTCTGCTCTGTCTGGGGCTTTTCACGGACTTTTCCAAACATCTCAGAGCTTGAGGCCTGAAGAAACTTGGTTTTCGGTGACTGCCTGCGGATCGCTTCCATCACCCGAAGCACGCCCAGGCCGGTCACATCGGCGGTAAGTACAGGCTGGTTCCAGGACACAGGAACAAAGCTTTGCGCTGCCAGGTTGTATAACTCATCTGGCTTGAGTTGCTGTAATGCCTGGTCGAGTGAACTCTGATCCGTAAGATCGCCCTCAACAAATCGGATCTTGTCCTGAATCTGCTCAATCCGGTCATATTTTTCGAGACTGCTCCGGCGTACGATGCCGTAAACTTCGTAGCCCTTATCCAACAAAAACTCGGCGAGGTAAGAACCATCCTGACCGGTAATTCCCGTGATCAACGCCCGCATGCGAAGTGTTCCTCTGTATTTTCAGTACTTAGATGCAGCCCCTGCTCTGAGCTTATGCTCGCTCGCAAACTTGATGATATACCGAGATAGTTTGAGACGCTGCTCTGTCCCAGGAAAATTCCTTAACCCGGCTCAAGGCAGATACCCTCCAACGGTCATACACCTCAGAGCTCAACAGCAGCTCCGAAATCGCTTTTCCCATTCCAGCAACATCTAATGGATCGAAACATTGCGCGCCGGATCCAGCAACTTCAGGCAAAGAACCTCCTGTGGAAGTGACCACCGGACAACCGCACGCCATTGCTTCGAGAATCGGCAGGCCAAAACCTTCGTAAAGAGATGGCATCACAAAGGCCGTCGCGTGCCGAAAAATCATCGCAAGATCGGTAGTCTCTACAAATCCGGCGCGCCGCAGACCGATGCCACGCCACGCGTCCTCTCCTCCGGCCGCGATCAAACCGTCCGGCGGGCCGTAAACCAGCGTCTGGAACGCCAATCCCGTCTGCGCGCGCGCGTGCTCAATAGCACGCAATGCGCTAACAAGGTTCTTGGTCCGCCAATTACGCGCACTCGCCGCCACCACATATGGTTGGCGCAGGTCATACTTGCGCCGTAAACGCTCCAGTTCGCCTTCACCGGCCTCAGCTTGGTATTCCCGTGCGAAACCGCTTGGAACGACGGTAATATGTGATTCCGCCACCTTGAGAACGTTTCTCAGATCGCGAGCCGTGGTGTTTGACACCGTGATCACATGTCGGGATTTCC
>JBAIYI010000636.1:0-5232 GCA_037915955.1 Terriglobales bacterium | reverse complement strand
AACGCGGACCCCATAGGACAGCATTTCGGCAAAGGCACGGAAAAACACGCCGCCGATTATGAGATTGTAGGCGTGGTGCAGGACGCGAAATATCTCGGGCTCTCCCAGAAACCCCGGCACATGTTCTTTGTGCCACTTCCCCAGGTGGTGAGCTACGAGCACACAATGGACAGCCGGGTTGAAATGGCGTCACAGTACATGGGCACGATTGAACTGCACGTGGCCGGCAATCCCGACAACTACCAGTCACAGATCCGGCAGACTCTGGCGAGCGTTGATCCTAACCTGGCGGCGCTTTCCATCCGCAGCTTCGATGAGCAACTGGCGATTCGCACCAGCGAGGATACGCTGATTTCGCGGTTAAGCAGCATCTTCGGGCTGATCGCGCTGCTGCTGGCGTCGATCGGACTTTATGGCGTAACGGCTTATCAGGTGGCGCGCCGCACGGGCGAGATCGGGTTACGCATGGCTCTGGGCGCCGACCGGCTGAGCATCCTGAAGATGGTGTTGCGGGGAGCGCTGTCACAAGTTGGACTGGGGCTGGCGATCGGGTTGCCACTGGTATTCATCGCCGGGCGGCTGCTGGCGAGCAAGCTGTTCGGGGTGCGGAGCTTTGAGCCCGTGATTCTTTCGAGCGCCGTCATCGTGCTGGCGGTGGCTGCATTACTGGCAACCATCGTGCCCGCCCGGCGGGCGGCCACAATTGAACCGATGAAGGCGCTGCGCACAGAGTAGACCCCTGCGTAGATCCAGCGCCGTCGCGCTCAACCCATCAACTACTGCGCATTGCGGAAGTTGCTCATCATGACCACATCTGTCCTGCGCTGGCCACGAGAAAAGGCCAGCTGCTTGCCATCGGCCGACCAGGCAAAGGCAAACATATTGCCGCTGGTAAAGTGCGTTAGTTGAACAGGGTTCCCACCAGAGAGCGGCTGCTCCCAAATGTTGGTTGCGCGGTCGCGCGTAAGCAGGAAGGCGATGGCCTTGCCGTCCGGGGAAAACCGGGGAGACTGCATTCCAAAGGGAACGTCAAATTTCTTCAGAGACGCACCGCCTGACGCCGGAGCGAGAACGAACCGGGAAATCAGGACGCCGTTCTCCATGCTCTGTTCGGTATAAAAGGAGAGCTTGCCGTCGCGGGAAAAGCCTGTGAGCGCTAGCGGGAGATCGAGTTTTTCAGGCGTGCCACCGGTCACAGGAATTCGCCAGATGGAATCCGTGGTGGCATACACCACGGTTTTCGAATCGGAGAGGCAGGCGCCGCCGCCGCGTGTAATCCGGGTGCTGAGTTGCACGGGATTCGATCCGTCCGCCTCGCTGCTCCACAGTTCCAGAGCTCCGTTGTGAAGGGTGGTGTAAACAAAATGCTTTGCATCTGGGCAGGCGGAGATGGCGATGTGTGCATCGCGGCTGCCGGGAAGGCGGACGCGGCCGGTGCCATCCGCGTTGATGAGGAATGCCTCGCCCTGGATGTTGCCGGAGATGAGACGATCTCCGAGCCAATCGAGGCTATCGGAAAGAGCCTCACCTGAGCTGACCTGCCGTGCATCAGAGCCATCCGCTTTGGCCACCCAGATATCGCTCTGGGAGGTGTCCTGCAAAGCAACCAGAGCATCGCCGTCGTGGCTGATATCAAGGCAGCAGGTGCTGTAATTACTCAGATCGTTGGTAAACCGGGATATGGCACCCTGAGGGTAGCTGACAAAGTAGATCTGGCCGCGGCCTGTCTGGGAATCGATTCCTACAACGAGCAGCCCACTTCCATCTGGCAGCCATGCCAGTGCCTCAGCCGGCACGGGAGAGACATGCAGATCATGAACCTGTCCGGTTCTGGCCTCAATGGTTTCCAGGACCCAGCGGCCGGAACTGTCGCGCGTTTCAGGAGAAACGGTGGCGAGAAGACGGCCATCGGCAGACCATGCAACCCTGGAACCGCCTGCCCCGAAGCTGGAACGTTTGGCCAACAAACGTTCGCCGGTGCCATCAGCATTGGCAACGAGGAAGTCATTGGCAGATGGATTAGGCACGCCGCGGACATAGGCTATCTGCTTTCCATCGGGGGAAAACACAGGCGCGGAATCAACATCACGTACCAGGAGGCGCGGCGTTCCGCCAAGCACGGGCATTTGGTAGAGGTAATGAAAGTTCGTAGTGCTCTTGTCCGAGCGTACAAACATGATGTAGTTGCCGTCGGGAGTGAAGCTCACGGCCACAAAATGAGCCTGGTCGGGCGGCAGCACCTGAACATTGCTGCCGGTGGCGAGTTGCTGTACCCACAGGCTTTCTTCGGCACCATCATGCAAGGCATACACGATGTAACGGCGGTCGGGCGAGAGTGCCGCGGCCCCGGCATTGCCCGTAGTTGTAACCTCAGAAATTTTCATGTTCTGCAGGTTGAAGCCACGCGGACGGCTGCTACTCCAGAAGTAGATCCCAAGCCCGGCGGCGATCAAAGCGATCAACACGATGCCACCGAAGAGATATTTCCGGCCGCTATGCGCTTGCGTTACATGCGCCGGAGCCGCGGCAGCTCCCGAAGCCGCCGAACTGCGTACCGGACCGGATGCTGAACTGCCGGCAAGAGGCACGCGTCCTGAGCTGCTGTCGCGTTTCAGGCGCTTCAATTCGGCGCGCATCTCGGCTGCGCTCTGGTAGCGCAGGTCGCGGTCTTTCTCGAGGGCGGTACGGATAATCTCTTCGAGCTTAGGAGGCAACGCGGTGTTCAAATCGCGCACGGGCACAGGATCATGGTTCAGAATCCCATCGAAGATCAACGCGGTGGTCTGGCCATCGAACGGCAGTTTGCCCGTGGCCATCTCGTAGAGAACGGCGCCGAAGGAGAAAAGGTCACTCCGAGCATCGAGGTCTCTACCCCGGGCCTGCTCCGGGGACATAAAAGCGACGGTACCCACCGCGGTGCCGGGAGAGGTGAGGTTCTCCGCGGCTGCAATGGTGGCACCCGCATAGGTGGGCTGAGCTTCGGCTTTTCTGGTGGCGATCAGTTTGGCCAAACCAAAGTCGAGGATCTTGGCCTGACCGCGCGAACTGATCAGGATGTTCGCAGGCTTGATATCGCGATGCAGGACGCCGGAGGAGTGCGCGGCATCGAGGGCATCGGCAATCTGGATGGCAATCTCCAGTAGTTCCTGCAAATCAGGGCGATGGTGGGAAAGATAGCGATCCAGGGGCTCGCCCTGAATCAGCTCCATGGCGATGAAGTACTCGCCATTCTCTTCTCCGATTTCATAAATGGTGCAGATGTTGGGATGGTTGAGAGAGGACGCGGTACGGGCTTCCTGCCGGAACCGGTCCAGCGCGGGTTGATTGCCGGCAAGCGATTCAGAAAGGAACTTGAGCGCCACACGCCGGCCGAGGTTCAGGTCTTCCGCAACCCAAACCGTCCCCATGCCGCCGGCGCCCAGAGGCTCCAGCAGGCGGTAATGCGAAATCTGCCGAATAGAACCTTCTCCGATGAGTGACTATATGCGGGAGACTGCGGGACGGTCAACGCAGAGGAGAGCTGGGACTGGGGAAACGTGAGCGCGCCGAGCAGGTGCTGCGACGAACGGGGGCACACAAACATCCAATCGAACAAGGAGGACGGATGTTCTTCGGGCTGGTTACTTCACTGGGGATCGCGCTCGGCGCAGCAACAGGGAACGCTCCTGCGCTGACGACGGTGCAGCACGTTGATCTCAAGCGATACATGGGTCTGTGGTACGAGATCGCCCGCTATCCTAACCGCTTCCAACGCGACTGCGAGTCAGATACGACTGCCAAATACGCGCTCCTCGAAAACGGCAAGGTGGAGGTCCTGAACACCTGTCGCAAAAAAGATGGGGGGCTCAAAGATGCCAAGGGCAAAGCGAAGGCAGTGGACGGCTCTAACGCCAAGCTGAAGGTGACCTTCTTCTGGCCTTTTTATGGCGACTACTGGATCATCGGCCTTGATCCCGATTATCGTTGGGCGGTGGTGGGTGAGCCTTCACGAAAATATCTCTGGATCCTGAGCCGCACCGCTCAAATAACGGAGGCAGATTATGAAAAGGCGTTGGAGCAGGTCAGGGCTGCGGGATATGACGAATCGAGGTTAATCAGGACGAAGCAGAGCGGCCAATAAGGAATAGGCCGCAATAGCCACTGTGAACCCGACTCCCAACCCTGAACCCTTTCGTTGTGGCGCGAACCTAAGTTGACCCCTGCTCTCCTTCACCCGCAGAAGCGCCCTTGGAACCGGCCAGCTGCTGCTTAAGCTTGCCGTCGCCAGCCTGCTTGGGAACTGCTTCAGCGCCGAAGTAGCGAACGGTTTTCTCTTCTCGATCGGTCAGGTTGGCCCAGACCACAACACGCGTTCCTGCAAAGGACGCGGTATTTGCCTTCCAGAAGCGGAGCAGTTCGTAGCCACTGTCCCATCCGAAATCGACATTAAGGATGATCAATTCAGGGGCGGGGTGCTGGCGCCGGGCAATCTGGCGGAAACGGAGTTCTGCGGCGGAAAAATCGCTAATAATCTCCACCTCCGAAGCGCCGAGTTCCTTTGCCATGTGTGCGACCTGCTGGGCGTCGTTCGGGTTTCTCTCGATAATGAGAACGGATCTCACGCTCTGTCCCCCGGCTTGTGACAGCGCGCACTGCAATGGCGGCCACCTGAGATCGGGCGCACGATCACAAGCGGTTTCTGCTTCCAATTTCAAATTAAGAGCGGTGGTTGCTCCGCGCAGTGACAGCGCTCAAGCGGCGGGAGTGACAAAAGATCAAAATCTGATGCAGATGAAGAGCCATCCTCTCCGGGGCCGGCGGAGATGCAAAGCTTCGTCCGGCCCCGGAGGGCGGTGGGGGAAAGAGTCAGTGGTTCGTGGTTCAGGGTCACGTCAACTCTTGCCTGGTTTGGCGAGAGATGACTGACGGAAATCAGTGATCAACGACAGGCGAGGAGAAAAGATTTCTGACGCCGGCTGCCGTTGCCGCCGAGCTGACGAAGTATGCGTTGAGCATGACCGCGTCAAGCGCAGGAAGAAGGTCGTGGGCGGCGCAGGATTTAACGACATAACCCTGGGCACCGGTGTGTAGCGCGGCCCGCACAATCTCGGGCGAGGTATTTTCGGTAAGAAAGATGACGCGGGTGGAAGGCGCGTATTGCAGGATCTCTTCGGCAACCGTGACCCCGCTCATGTCGGGAAGACCGATGTCGAGCACCACCACGTCAGGCTTCAATTCAATCACTTTCTGGAT
>JBAIYI010000311.1:0-3060 GCA_037915955.1 Terriglobales bacterium | reverse complement strand
TGCTCTTCGCCCTGGAGATATTGATCAAAGAACTTCACCATCTCCACCGTGGAGCGGATTCGGTTGGGGATTTTCCTCCAGCCATGGCCTTCATCCGGGAACAAGATGTAGTTCACTGGAACGCCCCGATCTTTGAGCGTTTTCACGATCTGCTCCGCCTCGATGACTGGCACGTTCGTATCGTTGGCGCCGTGCTGCACCATGGTGGGGGCCTTGATCTTGTCCAGCTTGTAAATGGGTGAGAGCCGGTCCAGCATGTCTTTCTGAGTCGCCGGATCACCGTATTCCACGGTGGAGATCGCGGCCATCCATGGCTGCGTATGCTCGAAAAAGGTCATGAAGTTCACGATCCCGAACAGGTCAACCCCGGCGGCAAATAGATCGGGATATTCGGTAAGACCGGCCATGGTCATGTAGCCGCCATAAGAGCCACCGGTAATTCCAATTCGCTTAGGATCTGCGATCTTGTTGGCCACCAGATAATCCACGCACGCCTTGATGTCCTTCACGCCATTGAAGCGCAGTTCGCCGTTGTCCAGGTTTACGAACTTCTTGCCGAAACCTGAAGACCCGCGCACGTTGGGAGCGAACACTCCAATGCCCTGCGAGAGCAGCGCCTGATAGTCGCTGCGAAATGCCGGCCGCTCCTGACCTTCGGGCCCGCCGTGAAAGCTGATCACGTATGCGCCGGGCATGGTCTGATTCTTTGGGCGATATAGCCACCCACTTAAATCCAACCCGTCGAATGACTTGAAGTTCACCAGTTCCGGCCGTACCAGTATGTTCAGATCCACACCGGCATGCGGACTGAACGTCAGCTGCCGGAACTGCTTCGACTTCATGTCCATCACCCAAACGTCCGCCGGCTGCGCCGCGCCAGAAATGTTCATTGCGAGTTTACTGCCGTCTTGGGAAAACGCGAATCCTCCTGCGATCTCGCCGGGCAGCTTCGGACCCGGGATCTGCCTTTTATGCACCAGGTCGTAAAACGAAATCTCAGTGCGGCCTTTCACGTTCCACGCCAGCACCGCTAGTGTTCCCTGCTTGTTGATTCGGATCCCATCCAGCTCGGCGTCAGCACGTTCTGCCAGCACTTTGATGACGCCTGGCTTTTCGTCCGACGCCAGCCTGATTTGAGCAAAGGCCATCAAGTCACGGTCCTTGTTGGTGCCGATGTAGGCCGTCTCGCCGTCAGGGGCAATCTCACCGAAGAAAAGCGCAATGCCATCATGATGTGTGATCAGCACGTCGCTTCGTGTTTCCATATTGAGAAGATAGAGATTGTTGTCGCCGCGGCTCTTCAACCGGCTCAGCAGAGCACGCTTTCCATTTCGCGAAAGATTGCTGATGTTTCCGATGCCCTGGTTCTTCGCCATCAGCCTGGTTCCACCTGAAGGCAGGTCAAACAGAAAACTGTCGCGCGCAGCCGGATTATCTTGGCTAGAGTTAAACGCGATCTGCTTCCCGTCTTCGCTCCATGCATCGAAGCCGTTGTTATCCTGGCCCCCTTTGGTGAGCAGCTTCATGCCGGTGCCATCCGCCTTTACAACGTAGATCTGCGTGTTCAGGCCGCCTCCAGGAGCAATCGTGACGGCCAGCCAGTCGCTCGCCGGCGACCACTGCGCCTGCGTAACCGGATCGTCTCCGTTGGTCACCATCCGTGGATAGCCGCCTTCCGCGGGTAGCACCCAGACTTGCGGGACGCCACTCAGGTTGGAGATGAAGCTGATCCACTTGCCGTCCGGCGAGAAGCTCGGGCTGGTGGCCGAACCAACGCGCGCCATCCGCGCAACTGTGACTGCCAAATCACCTTTTTGGGGCTGCTCGGGCCGTTGACCGAAGCAGAAGGAATGCAAGCCAGCCAGGATGGCAACCGCGAGAATGCGAAGGCTCATGATACGGCTCCGTTTGTGACCCTCCGTTCTATCACAAACAAAACGCATCCGGAGCCATGGCGAGCGTTAAGCCCTGCGGATACCAAAGCTCCGGAGCGTAGCGGCAAGTGCCGGCTATTTACTTGGTGAGATTAAATCTCGGATAGATAGAGCGGCTGAAGGGCAGGCCCGGGGATTGTCCGAAATTGTTGTTCCGGCGCACCCCGCTTCGGTGTCTCAGGTGGTCAGCTGAATCTTATGCCTTTCCGCTATGTGAAAAGACGAGACATCCGCTCCGCGGAGCGCAGGGCTTCACGCGCCATGCTTCTGCTGCAGCTTCTCCTGGTCACAGCAGGATTACTAGCACTGGTTGTTGGGCTGATCTTGCAGACACACCGGCATCACTGAGATATATCGAGATGGCTGTTGCCTAAGACGATAGGAGATTCAGTGCGAAGGCGGCAATCTGCGCAGCGATGCCTGCTCTTTTTCATAACAGCGCGCTGTGCTCAGAGCTTTTGCCCAGAGGAGCCATGAAACCAGGGTAAGGGAGAGTGAACTTACGATCAGTAGGGTGCCCATATAAAGTCTGAACATGCAGTAGAGCGTCTTTAACCGCCAAGACATATAGTCCGGTCCGCAAATTTTTTTATTAACGAATTTTCACCGCCGCCCTGCTCACGTCACCAGCCGCACTCTCCTTCTATGTCTTATAATCCGCCGTTCGCAGATTCAGGCGTGCGGAGGAATCAATGTCACACGAATTGGAAAACCACAATCAGAACGAAGACCAACAAGGCGATCGGACCAAAAAATTATCAAACTTGATGGACCGACGCAGCTTTCTGTTGGGATCGGCGGCCGGAGCGGCAACGCTGGCCATGCCAGGCTGGATGTCTGGAGCATCATCAATCGGCTCGGGGCTGTTCCAGGATGATCTCGCCGCCATTCGCTCCGAGATTACCAAGCGCCACGACGAATCCGTGCAACGGCTGCAAAACTGGATTCGCCAGCCTTCCATCGCGGCAGAAAACCGCGGCATGAACGAAGGCTGCGAACTCATGATGAACATGTTGAAAGATGCGGGATTTCAGCAGGTCGCCAAAATTCCCAGCGACGGTCAGCCCGGTGTCTTCGCCACGCTGGATGCTGGCGCTCCCAAAACGCTCGGCCTCTATTTCATGTA
>JBAIYI010000207.1:0-2776 GCA_037915955.1 Terriglobales bacterium | reverse complement strand
ATTTCTCCGTGGAGCACCGCTACACCAACGATGTGACCGATACGGCGCCGGACCACGAAACGAAACAGCTGTCACGGCTGCGCGAACTCATTACGGAGTGCCACAACCGGGGAATCCACGTGATCATGGACGGAGTCTTCAACCATGTGGGGCCAGATACTTCGGCCAATTACAGCGGATTCGCGTATCGATGGCTCTATGAAAATCCGGACGCGAGCCCGTATGTAGGCACGTTCGGAGGCACCTTCCCGGGATTGAAGGACCTGGATTATTACAACGGCTGCACGCAGGAATTTATCCGTGATGTGTGCTTCTACTGGATGGATGAGTTCAAGATTGACGGCATCCGTCTGGACAACACGCTGAACTATTACATCCCTGGCGTTGATAATGGGTTGCCACGTCTACTGCGCGACGTGGCGGGCCACGCGAACGATCAGAACTTCTCCCTTACGCTGGAACACATCGATATTTCAGCGGCGCAGGTTACCAACTCGACCAGTGCCACGAGCTACTGGAACAACGGCCAGTACGAAACTGCTTTTGACTATCTCTGGAACCAGCAGATCAACCCGAAACTGCTGCGGATGCTGGATTCGCATGCGGGACTCAACGACGGAAAAGTGGCAACCACTTATCTCACCAACCACGATCATGCTCATGTTGCATGGCAGGCCGGCGCGAAGAATGACGATGGTTCCATGGAATGGTATCGCACGCAGCCCGGCGCGATCGCGCTCTTTACATCGTCAGGCGCGCCCATGATCGTCAACGGGCAGGAATTCGGGGAAGACCACTGGATCCCGGAAGACGATCACGGAACCGGCCGTCGAGTGAAACCGCGGCCCCTGCGCTGGGAGTTTCTTGCCGATCCCATCGGCTCGAACCTGCACAATCTCTATCACCGGTTGATGGAAATGCGCAAAGCAAATCCCGCACTGCGCTCGGACAACTTCTATCCGCCGGCCTGGAATGAGCGTGACCGGCAGTTCAACGCGCAGGGATACGGCGTGGATGCGCAGAAGCAAGTCTTGATCTATCACCGCTGGGGCAATGATGAGCATGGAACACTACAGCGCTTCATTGTGGTCCTGAATTTCTCGCAGTCTGACCAGTTGGTGGATGTTCCCTTCTCCACCGGCGGCCTGTGGACAGACCTGCTCAACCCGGGGATCAGCTTCAATCTGAGCGATCCCTGGCAACGGAACTGGAGGGTCAGTTCGAACTGGGGGAATGTATTTCTCCATCAAGGCTAGCGCCTTTCACAAGTTAACCCGTTCAATTTCCGCCGCCAGATGGCACCCCATCTGGCGGCCTTGTTTTGCTCTACGAGGCATTCCCCTTGATAGTATGAACGTTCCACGATTCCACCCGAGCAAAAGAGGCGCGTGCAGCTTTCTACCCTGGCGATCTGGGCCATATCACTCTTGAGCATCGTTCTCATGCTGGTGCGTCCATGGCGGCTGCCCGAGTATGTGTGGATCTGCGCCGGAGCGGCAGGACTGGTGATCGGCCGCCTGATCTCACCCTCGGCAGCGCGCGACGCCGTGCTCAAAGGGTATGACGTTTATCTCTTCCTTTTTGGCATGATGCTTTTGGCCGAGTTGGCGCGGCTGGAAGGTGTGTTTGACTGGGTCGCGGATGTTGCCATGCACCACGCGCGTCACTCGCGCGTGCGACTCTTCCTGCTGATCTATATCACCGGTACGGTAGTTACCGCTCTGCTCTCGAACGACGCGACCGCTGTGGTGCTTACACCCGCTGTTCTGGCTGCGGTGCGGCGAGCGCGAGTCGAGCCCAGGCCGTACCTGCTCGCTTGCGCGTTTATTGCCAACGCAGCCAGCTTCGCGCTGCCGATCTCCAACCCCGCGAATCTCGTCATCTATGACCGTCACCTGCCGGTTCTCGGCGAATGGGTGCGGATTTTTGCCGTGCCTTCCGCAATTTCCATTATCGCGACATATTTTGGGCTGCGCTGGCTTTCGCGGCGCCAGTTGCGAGGCGCTTACGAGCCCTCCATTGAGGAGGTCAGGCTTACGGCGCGCGGCAAGCTGGCATTGGCCGGACTGGCACTTTCGGCAGCGGCGTTGCTGAGCGCTTCGGCAGTTGGAGCAGACCTCGGAGCGCCGACCTGCGTAGCGGGCGTGCTTTCCGTAGCGCTGGTGGCTTTCAAAGATCGATCGGTGCCTTTGAAAGTAGCCAAAGACGTTGCCTGGGGAGTGCTGGCGCTGGTCGCCGGCTTGTTTGTGATTGTGGAAGCGCTGAGCCACGCGGGGCTGCTCAGCGCTGCCGATTCCGCGATCGCGTGGTTGCTCCAGCAGCCGTCGGCAGTCGCAGACGCAGGATCAGCCTTCGCAGTCGCTGTAATCTCGAACATCATGAACAACCTTCCGGTGGCCCTGGCCAGCGGATCAGCGCTGGAACATCTGCCACACGCGGCCGGCGTAGGCCATGCGGTTTTGATCGGGGTTGACCTGGGACCGAATCTTTCGGTAACAGGATCGCTGGCGACAATCCTCTGGCTCATTGCGCTTCGGCGCGACAACGTGGAGATCACGCCCTGGGAATTTTTGCGATATGGAATCATTCTGATGCCGGTGCCACTGCTCCTAAGCGTGCTCGCACAGAGCTTACTCAAATAGAATCATCTGCAAAGAGCGAAGACGCCGTCCCGTGGGACGGCGTCTTTTTGTTGGAGTGTTTCTACGGCTGAATTTCCCACACGCCACGCCCGAAGCTGGCGATGCGCCGGAAACTTGCATCCGGTGCAATGTAG
>JBAIYI010000212.1:0-3311 GCA_037915955.1 Terriglobales bacterium | reverse complement strand
CTTGGCTGCTTTCGTCGCCATTTATGTTCCCGCGAGCCGCGCCGCGCGCATCGATCCCGCAACCGCCTTGCGACGAGAATGAATAGTCAGGCAAGAACTGACCGCTACGCCGCCTTCTGCACGCTTACAGGAGTCGAATCCGTCTCATAGCCTTCGTCCTTAAGCGTGGTCAATGCGGCCTGCTTCAGGGCGGCTTCGTCAGCACTTCTGGCGAGATCGCAATGGCGCCGGATCACCTCTTCACCGCTCTGGATCCGCACCAGCCATTTCGACTTCTGGTTGTCCCACGAGACTTCTACGCGATCAGCACGCATCACTTTCCTCCAGCACGCCATTCTCCGCCCGTCCCGGCTAAGAAGGCATGGTCTTCAGGTTCGGACTAATGATTAGACGCGCTTCCGTGGCCTTCTGCACCTGTTCCGGCGTCATTCCGGGCGCGATTTCTTCCAGCACCAGCCCCTGCGGGGTCACCCGTATGTAGGCCATTTCCGTCACAATCGTGTCCACCACCTTCATTCCCGTCAGCGGAAGGGTGCATTTCTTCAGAATCTTGGGTGCGCCTTCCTTCGTGGTGTGCTCCATGGCGATCACCGTGCGCCGTGCGCCGGCAACCAGGTCCATGGCGCCACCCATGCCTTTCACCACTTTGCCCGGAATCATCCAGTTGGCCAGATTGCCTTCTTCGTCCACTTCCATGGCGCCCAGTACGCTGAAATCAATGTGACCGCCGCGAATCATTGCGAACGAATCCGCGCTTGAAAAATACGCCGTCCCTGGGACTTCTGTTACCGTCTCCTTGCCGGCATTGATCAGGTCAGGATCTTCTTCGCCTTCGAAGGGGAACGGCCCCACGCCGAGCATACCGTTCTCGCTCTGCAGCACCACTTCAATCCCCGCCGGCACATAGTTCGCCACCAGAGTTGGCATCCCGATGCCGAGGTTCACGTAGTAGCCATCCTTCAGGTCCAGCGCTATGCGCTTCACAATGCGCTCACGCTTCTCCACGTCCTTCTGTTTCTGCTGTTTATCCACGGGTATGGTCGCCATAGCTAACTCTCTTCCCGGATCACGTCGCCGGTTTTAATTACGCCGCCGGTTAGAATTTCCGCGCGCAGCCCGCCACGATGCTTGAGCCCCTTGATCACCTCTTTAGCGGTAAGCTTCTTCAAATGACTGCAGGGTTCGCACAGTTTCAGGCCGCGCAGCCGGACCTCACCGATGGAAAACTCGCGGCCCACAAGATGATTCAGTGCGATGCCGCAGGTCAGGATGTTGCGTCGCGACTCCGCTGCTGACACCTGCAACCCGTAGTCGCGTTCAGCAGCTTCCAGCGCTTCGGATTCGATCAGTGTCAATTGGTTCGTTGGCGACTTTTTTGAAAATGTGCCGCGCTCGATGCAGTAGCGGTCGCCCTCAAGCCCCGCTCCGGCAATTGCCTTCACCTCCGGCACCAACTGCATCGGCTGCAAACGCGTTTCGCCGACATGAATGGCTGCCACCACGCCCCAGCGCGCGCCCAGCTTCTTCAGCTCATCCGTTTTAGCGATAACGGCATGCTCGAGTTCAGCGCAGTTTACACTCATGCCCGCTTCCTCACCGTGTGCTTCTCAATCTGCTTGTCTTTGACGGACGTAATAAAAACGCGCTTCACATAAACGCTTGGCACATGCACGCGGTCAGGATCAAGCTGCCCCGGTTCCACCAGCTCTTCCACTTCTGCAATCGTGATTCGTGCGGCAGTGGCCATCACAGGATTGAAGTTGCGTGCCGTCTTGCGGAAAACCAGGTTGCCCCAGCGGTCGCCCTTCCACGCCCTTATCAGCGCAAAATCCGCTTTCAGGGCCCTCTCAAGGATGTGAGGCCGCCCGTTGAATTCGCGCACCTCTTTGCCTTCTCCCACAAGTGTTCCTGCTCCCGTGGGCGTGAAGAACGCGGGAATTCCGGCGCCACCGGCGCGGATCCTCTCCGCCAGCGTGCCCTGCGGATTCAGTTCAAGCTCGAGCTTGCCCTCCAGAACCATCCGCTCAAAAGCCTTGTTCTCACCCACGTAGGAGCCAATGTGCTTGCGGATCTGGCCCGTCTGCAGCAGCTTGCCCAGGCCGTATTCGTCCACGCCTGCGTTGTTGGAGATTGTGGTGAGGTTCTTTACGCCCTTGCGGACCAGGGCATTGATCAGGTCGGCCGGAATACCGCATAACCCAAAGCCGCCCACCATGATTACCGCGCCGTCCTGAACATCGCGGACAGCCTCATCAGCGTTCGCCACGACTTTATTCATAAACAGACGATTCTAATCACCGCAGCAGGCCGCTGCAATGCTCACTCCCCTTCCAACAACAGCCTGAGCAGGCGCTTCCCTTCGGGCCAGTCGCCCACGCCGGAATCCCCATTGATGTGCCCGGCTGGTCCGGCATCCACATATCGGCTGCCCCACAACCTGGCCATCTCTCGCGCGCGGTTCGTGGTCAGGAACGGATCGTTGTTGCTGGCCACCACAATAGAAGGAAACGGCAACAGCTTGTTCGGGATGGGAACAAAATCCTTGAGTTGCGGCGGTGAATCCTTGCGCTCAACGTCTGCCGGGGCCACCATCAGCGCGCCCTTAATCTTGTTGACCAGTTCCGGCGCCTTCTCCGCCCAGTGCGCCACCGCGATGCATCCCAGACTGTGCGCGGCGAACACAATCGGGGCAGGCGCCTGCTTCACTTCCTCAGTGATGCGCTCTAGCCACCACGACCGGTGCGGCGTCTCCCAGTCGCGCTGTTGTACCCGCAAAAAGATCGGGCTCTGCTGCTCCCAGAGTGTTTGCCAGTGTCGCGGACCTGAGTTGTGCCAGCCCGGCAGTACCAGTACGGTTGCCGCAACCTCCGTCAGCCCGAGCCCAAAGTGGTTCGCCCGCTCAAATTCTTCGCGCAGCTCCGGCGTCCGCAGGTTCTCTCGGATGTGGGCAATCCTCTGCTCCAGCCGCTGCAGAGCTTTTTCGATGTTGCCGGCGTTTGTGTAGGCGATGTCGCGCCACATGGAATACGGGCTTGCCGCAATGCGCGTCATCTCCCGCAACGCCCGTCCCCCAATCGCGTGCAGGTCAGGACTGTCACCAAACTGGTCTACGAGCGCCCCGGCAAAGGCCGTGGACATCATCTGCGGTACATGGCTGATCCAGGCACAGAGTTCGTCGTGCCGGTCCGGCTCCATCTTCATCACTCGCGCTCCAATGCTTTCCAGCAGGGCGCGATATTCCCTCAGCCTTCCCGTTTCCGTGTCCTGCCCTGGCTGCGGCACCAGCAGCCACACGGCATTCAGGAACAGCT
>JBAIYI010000156.1:0-10087 GCA_037915955.1 Terriglobales bacterium | reverse complement strand
CTTCTTCACGTGGCCGGGGCAGAACGACTCAAGCGGCCTGAAGTAAATTCAAAAATTCGAGCGAGGGACTCATGTTTGAAGGCATTTTTCAGCCAATGCATCTTTTGGTAATCCTGATCATCGCCCTACTGTTCTTTGGGCCTGGCAAAGTAGCCGATCTGGGCAAGGGCCTGGGCAGTGGGATCAAGAACTTCAAGGACGCATTAAAGGACGAGACTCCTACATCCAACTAAGGTTTGGCAAGACCCTCCCCCTTTGTAACACCCGGCCAAACAAGACCTCGAAATGAAAGGTCCCCAAAGGTGACTTGGGGACCACGAGGCTTTTACGCTGCGCAATCAGGCTGCGCCTTCAACTTCTCCTATTTCTTTGCGGATTGCGAAACCTCCGGGTATTCGTAAACGCCTTTGCCTGACTTGCGGCCCAGGCGTCCCGCTTTTACGTACTGCACCAGCAGCGGCGACGGGCGGAACTTTTCCCCCAGCGATTTGTGCAGGTATTCAAGAATGTGCAGCCTCGTGTCCAGCCCCACCAGATCAACTAACTCGAAAGGACCCATCGGATGGTTGAGGCCGAGCTTCAGCGCCTTGTCGATGTCCGCCGCCGTCGCGATCCCTTCCTGAAGCATATAGAACGCCTCGTTCCCGATCATGGCGTTGATGCGGCTGGTAATAAAGCCAGGCGCTTCCTTGATAACCACCACTTCCTTGCCCATGCGTTTCCCTACTTCTGAGCACGCGGCAATGGCCTCGTCATCGGTCTCCAGGGCGCGCACCACTTCCAGCAGCTTCATCTTGTGCACCGGATTGAAGAAGTGCATCCCCAGAATTTTCCGGGCGCGGTAAGTGACCGATGCAATCTCGGTAACGCTGAGCGAAGAGGTGTTTGAGGCGAGAATCGTGGCCGGCCGGCAGATCTTATCCAGCAGCGTGAAGATTTCGATCTTAGATTCCATCTCTTCCGGCACGGCCTCAATCACAAGGTCTGCCTCGCGTGCAGCTTCTTCCACACTTCCGGCATATTCCAGCCGTGAGAACGCCGCATCGGCATCCGCTTTGGATACCTTGCCCAGTTCTATTGCCTTGTCCAGATTGCCGCGAATTTCGCTTTCAGCCTTGCGCAGGCTGGCCGGAAGAATGTCCTCGAGGATGGTGCGATAGCCGCCGAGAGCCGCCACATGGGCGATACCACGCCCCATGATGCCGGCCCCGATCACTGCTATGGTTCGGATCTCGGCCATCGACTAGCTTTTCTCCAGCCCTTCCACCATGCTCACGTAGTTAGGATCGGCTTTGCGCATGTAGTCAGCCAGCCGTTTCCTCTCTTCCGCGGTCATGGTGGAAATGCCCGCCTGAATGCGGCGCAGCGTGGCCGCGATGTCGTCCACGTAATTCATCATCCGAATCAGTTCACCTGTCACTACCATGTTTTCTTGCGCTCCTTGTAGCAAACCTTCCATTTTCAATGGTTGCGGGATTTTAGTAAAGTTGCGCCACACGGCGGGTGTGAGCTCGTCCCGCCCCGCCGGATTCTTATGAGATTGCCATGGATCTAACCGCCGTGTCCTTTCATGATCCAGACCAGCAACGCCGTCCCAACAATGATTCTGTAGATCGCAAACGGGGTGAATCCACGCTGGCGCACCCAATTCATGAACCACGCTACCACGCCCCAGGCCACAAAGAACGAGACCACAAAGCCGATCAGGAGCACGATCCATTCATGAGCATTCGCAGGCATGGTACCCAGCGGGGCGGCGCCATGCTTCGGATGCAAGGTCCGCAACAGGTCATAGCAGGTGGCCGCGACCATGGTGGGCATGGAGAGAAAAAAAGAAAACTCCAGGGCTGAGGGTCGCGACATGCCGGCGAGTTGCCCGGCGGCGATGGTCGACATCGACCGCGATGTGCCTGGGAAAACGGCCGACGCGATTTGGCAGATTCCAATCCAGATCGCCTGGCCAAGCGTCATCTCTTCCATGTGCTCGGTGCGGAACCGCCCGCCTTCGCGGGGCTGGCCGTACATGCGGTCGACCACCCACATGATGATCCCTCCCAGCAGGAGAGACCAGCCCATCACCGTCAGGCTCTCCAGATGCTTGCCGATTACTTTGGTCAGCAGGAACGCCGGACCGGCAGTAAAGACGAAGGCGATCATCGTAAGTGTCAGGGGATGGTTCGCAATCGTACGCTCTCCGCGCTCGCCGTGCGGGAATGTGCGGAGGAACTTTGCGATGCGATCGCGAAAGTAAATTGGAAGGCAGAGGATCGCACCGAGCTGAATCACGATGGAATACATCTTCCAGAAACCATTGCTCAGATCAATGCCCAGCAGAGATTCGCAGATGCGAAGATGCGCCGTGGAGCTTACCGGCAAAAACTCTGTGAGCCCTTCGATGATGCCAAGCAGGATTGAGAGCAGGTGATCGTTCAACAGTCCTCCACAAGCGCAACCATGGTGAGCTTGCGCGCGAGCTTATTGTCCGTAGACGGGAATATTTTGCTGCAAACAATAGCGCAGCTGGATGGCACGCGCCCGCCAGTCGCCTTCGGTGTACCGGGTCGTGAGATCCTGGATGATTTCCAGCGATTTCTTTCGCGCCTTTTCCGCCTTCCCACGATCCTTGCTGCTGTACATGTCCACCAGCACGGCCTGTCGCCATGCGGCGTTATACAGCGCTTCCGGCGCCCTCGGGGATTGCGGATACTCGTGCGCATAATGCTCGTACATTTCTGATTCCTTCTCCGGACACTTGGGCTCGCCTTTCCAGTCGCCACAAATCTTGTTGTCGAGCAAGTCATATGCGCCGAGCTGCGCCCAGCGAGTACCAGGAAACTTCTTGATCAGCTCCTTCATGGTCTCGTCATCGATCTGTGCGCGGGCGTTGGGATCCATTTCGCGCGCCGAAGGTCGAGCGAATACCCCGGTTTTCTCCAGTTGCCAGCGGATGTCGGCGGCGCGCCAGAGCGATTCTCCCGCAAGAGGTGAGTTCGGGAAATATTCGTAAAGCCGATAGTAAAGACGCATGGCATCCTGGTCCGCCTTGGGACGCCCCCCGCGCAGCTCCTGCTGATGTTCAGAGTCCACAGCTTCGCCGTAGATGATCTGGTCGCCCTTCGGCGTGGAGACTGTTACCACAAGCCGGCCGTCCACCCAGCCGCTGATCTCGCGCGGTTGCAGCAGCCCTTCCTGAACAGAAGCCAGCACGTGCGCCCAGTCTTTATTGTCGATTTTCGAGCGCTCCATCAGGAAAATATCGCGTCCGCGAGTGGCGCGGCCAACACGTTGCGCACTCAGGTCAGGCGAGACGTAGATGTCGGCATCGCCGATGACGGTGCCATGTTCTTTTTCCGCAGCATGAGCAGGGCTGACAAGAAGCAGCAGGAGTAAAGAACGTGCTCCAAACAACGCCAATTTTCGCGGACTTGCCATCCTGTTACTCCGAAGTTCCGTACAGTGGAATATTGTTCTGCAGCTTGTAAATGAGCGCCTCAGTTCGATACTTCCATTCCGCCTGGGGAAACTGGTTCTCCAACTCTTGCGCCAGGGCAAGCGCGCGATTACGAGAGGCCGCGCTCTGCTCCTTGTTATTACGCACCCGATAGATGTCGGCGATCACGCCGATGCGCCAGGCCGCGTTGTACATGGCCTCAGCGGCTTTGGGAGAATGAGGATGCTCGCGCGCGTAGCGTTCGTAAATATCAGCTTCCTGCGCGGGGCAGGCTGCCTGTCCTTTCCAGTCGCCGCAGAGCTGGTTCTCGAGCAGGGCGTATGCTGCCAGATCGGCATAGCGAGTTCCCGGCAGCTTTTTGATCACATTCTGCATTGCAGCTTCGTCGATCGGCTTACGGCCGCGCGCGCGATCCAATTGCCATTGGATGTCCGCCGCGCGCCACAATGCCTCATGGCCTGAATCTGTGTCCGGGAAAAACTCTGCCGTGCGCTGGTAGAGACGCTGGGCATCTTCGGCAGCGCTGCGCCGGCCCTTGGGTTTCTCTGCTTCAATCTCTGAATCTACTGCTGCGCCGTAAATGATGTCTTCAGCATTCGCCGTGGAAGCGGTGATGGCCAGCTTAGCAGGCACCCACCCGGTGGTTTCCTGCTGCGGAGTTCCCGGTTGCGCCAGCGCCTTCACCTGAAGCCACATGTCGTTTCCGGCGCTGCCGCGGGAGAATATCACCAGGTCACGGCCACGCTCAATCTGGGCCACACTCTGGCTGCCGCCTGGCTGCTGAGCCACTCCCAGTTCACGGATCGGCGTGGCGTGCTCGCGATCGGCCGCTGTCGCGGAGAGCACAAGGGCGATCAAGGTGAGCGCAAGCCTGGAAGCGAGTCGGAGCGCATTCATTGCGGGCAGTTTCCGTTCATGATCTGGAAAAATGAATCCGGTTCAATATTACCGCCACTGACAACCGCAACGATGTTCTTTGCCGGCGGCAGCTCATGCCGATGGAATATGGCTGCTGCGGTGGTCACGGCGCCGCTGGGCTCGGAAAGGATGCGCGCAGCGAACAGAAGATGCCTCATCGCCTGCTTCAACTCATCTTCAGTGACGGTAATGATGTCATCAACGTATTTGCGAATATGGTCGAAATTAATTGGCCCGATGCTCTGCGAACGCAGGCCATCGGCAAGCGTTTTGACCGCCTGCTCTGCCGCGACGGTTTGAATCTGCCCCGTTCGCAGGCTGGCCTGAGCGTCGGCTGCGAAAGCCGGCTCAACCCCTACCACTTTCACTCCCGGGCGAGACTCTTTGATGGCTGTCCCCACTCCGCTGATCAGCCCGCCACCGCCCACTGGCACCAGCACAAGATCTACTTCAGGCGCCTCTTCCAGGATTTCCAACCCCAGCGTGCCCTGCCCGGCGATGATCTTCTCGTCGTTGTACGGAGGTACGGCAACCAGGCCGCGCTCGCGCTCCAGTTCTTCGGCTCGCCGTATGCGATCATTTCCCGCGGGACCAACCTCCACGATTTCAGCTCCAAAGTCACGCGTAGCCTTCATTTTGACTTTTGGGGCATTGGAAGGCATCACGATGGTGGCTTTCACACCAAGTGCGCGAGCTGCATAGGCCACTCCTTGTGCATGATTCCCGCTGGAGTGTGCCACCACCCCGCGACCGCGTTCTTGAGGCGTGAGCGAATGTATTTTGTTGTACGCTCCGCGAAGCTTGAACGAGCCGATCGGCTGCAGGTTCTCCGGCTTGACGCGAATGCTGGCGCCATCAGGAAGCGTGCAGCGCACCAGCGGAGTGCGAACAGCGATGCCCCGCAGCAACTCCCGTGCGCCCTCTATATCCCGAAGGGTGACCATGACTTTTCAGTGTAACAGCAGGCGGGACATCACCTTCCGCTCGATCCAAAACCGCCGGCCTTGCGGCTTGAGTCAGCCAGCTCTTTCACCACCTGCACTTCGCCCGTAAGCACCGGATACGGAATCAGGTTGGCAATCTTATCGCCGGCGTTGATCACCGCGTCCGTGTCGGCCATGTTCTCCATCAGGACTTTGATCTCTCCTCGGTACCCCGCGTCAATTACGCCGCCGGTGAGCATCAGGCGACGCGCGGCCATGGACGATTTGTCGCGCAGCAACGCTCCCATGGGCTCGCCCGTGGGCGAGGTGCATTCAATCGCGATTCCGGTTGGCACCAGGACATGGCTACGCGGGCCGATGTTAATCGTGGCTGCGGAGTAGATGTCATAGCCCAAGTCCTCGCCGGGATGTGCGACCGTCGGTGCTTTAGCTGACGGACTAAGCAATTTGACTCTAAGCATGGTCCGCCTTCGTGCCCACGCGAACCACGCGGCGACCCTGGATCTCGACCTCGCCGGAAAGAACCAGCCGGATCGCTTCCGTATAAGCGATGTGCTCCTGCTCCAGGATGCGTGCAGACAGCGCATGCTCGTCGTCGCCTTCGAGCACCGGAACCGGCTTTTGCAGAATGATCGGGCCGTGATCCAGATGTTCGTCAACAAAATGGACGGTGCAGCCGGTGATCCTGGCGCCATATTCCAGTGCCTGCTTCTGCGCATCAAGTCCGGGGAACGCGGGGAGCAACGAGGGATGGATATTGAGGATGCGATTCGCGAATGCCCTCACGAATTCCGGCGAGAGCAACCGCATGTAGCCGGCCAGGCAGACCAGATCAACCTGCGCCGCGTTGAGCGCCGCGATGACTTCGGCGTCGTGCTCTTCGCGAACACGGCCTTTCGAGGGGATCAGCTGGGCATTCAGACCACGCCGCTTTGCCGCTTCCAAGCCAGCAGCGTCCGCGCGGTTGGAAATCACAATTGCGATCTCCGCCTGAAGCCGCCCCGTACGGATGGATTCGGCAATGGCTTCAAAGTTCGAGCCACGGCCGGAGAGAAGGATTCCAAGCCTGGGAACGCGCGCCATATCAGGCGTAGAGCACCTTGCGCTCGCCTTTCACGATGCGGCCAATCAGGAATGATTTTTCTCCGCACTTTTCGATCAGACTCTGCACGCGCTTGAACTTCTTCGCTGGAACCACCAACACCATTCCCATCCCCATATTGAAGGTACGCATCATGTCGTCCTGGGGAACGTTGCCGATTTTCTGCATGTGGCTGAATACCGGCAGAATGGGCCAGGTGCCCATCTCGACAATAGCAGCAGTACCCTTGGGCAGGACGCGCGGCAGATTGTCCGTAATGCCGCCACCGGTGATGTGCGCCATGGCATGCACCAGCTCGGCGTCAATCAGCTTGCGCAGCACCGGCCAATAACTCTTGTGAGGTTTCAGCAGTTCAGCGCCGGCCTTGCCGTGAAGTTCGTTGACGTATGTGTCCGGCGTGTATTTCGCAACTTCAAAAAACAGCTTGCGGGCAAGCGAGTAGCCGTTGGTGTGCAGGCCGACCGAAGGCAAACCGACCAGAACGTCGCCTGCCTGAACCTTTTCGCCGGTGATGATTTTCGAGCGATCCACCGCGCCTACGATGAACCCAGCGAGATCGTACTCGCCTTTGGGATAGAAGCCCGGCATCTCCGCGGTTTCGCCGCCGATCAGCGCGCAGCCGTTGTGGCGGCACGCCTCAGCAATGCCTTCCACAATCTTTTCCGCGATTTCCGGCTCCAATGTGCCGGTGGCGAGATAGTCCATAAAAAACATGGGCGAGGCGCCCTGGACGGCTATGTCATTCACGCAATGGTTAACCAGGTCGCCGCCAACGGTATGATGGATGTCCATCATGAAGGCAACCTTCAGCTTGGTGCCGACGCCATCGACGCTGGAGACCAGCACGGGATCGCGGAACTTTTTCCTGTCGAGAGAAAACATCCCGCCGAACCCGCCGATCTCACTGACTACGCCCTTGGTAAAGGTACGGTGAGCCAGATACTTGATGCGCTGCTTGGCGCGGTCTGCGCGGTCAATGTTCACACCGCTATCAGCGTAGGTGATGGAAGTTTTCTTCAATATCAAGAGTCCGTTGTATTGCAGGGTCTGGGCGGCTAAGAGGTTATTCTAGCAGCATTCGCGTGCTTCCCCGGGGTGAAGGCGACAGATTCATTTTCCGCGTGCGGGCGCTGCGGCAGTCGCCAGGTCTTTTCCCACCGCATCCAGCACGGCATTGATGAACTGGACTGACTCCGGCGCGGAGAATCTTCGCGCAATCTCCAGCGCCTCATTGATCACAACCGGCTTGGGCGTTTGCGGATACGCAATAAACTCGGAGACTCCGGTACGAAGCAGATTACGGTCCACAGCTGCCATACGCTCGATCTTCCAGTTGGGCGCGTGCTTCTGGATCAGCTCATCCACTTCGGCTTGCCGCTCCACAGCAACGTGAAACAGATCGTCAGCGAAGCCGCGGGTCTCTTCGTCCACTTCGGCCCGTTCGGCCCAGAAGGTTTTCTGCACCATATCAGGCGGCTGCTTTCCCATGTCCCACTGAAAGAGCATTTGCAGGGAGAGTTCCCGGGATTTGCGGCGTGTGCCCATTTTTATCTGGCCCTGCTTTTGGATGCCGTCCCACTGGTCTTGCGCTTCAAGCTGACCATTTCGATGGCGGAAATCGCAGCCTCATGCCCTTTGTTGCCGGCCTTAAGCCCGGCGCGATCAATCGCCTGCTCCAGGTTCTCACAGGTTAGCACTCCGTAAGTGTGCGGCACACCGGTTTCCTGGGCCGACTGGCCGATCCCGCGCGTCACTTCCGTGGAGATGTGCTCGTAGTGAGTGGTCTCGCCACGGATCAGGCAGCCGAGAGTGATGATAGCGTCATAGCTGCCGGATTCTGCAAGCGTGCGCGCTTCGGACGGAATTTCAAAGGATCCGGGAACGCGGACCACGGTGATGTCTTGCTGTTTGCAACCACTCCGGTGCAGAGCGTCCAGAGCGCCCTGAAGCAACCGTTCCGTGATGAACGAATTCCAGCGCGCCACGACAATGGCAAAGCGCATCCCGACGGCGCTCAGGTCGCCTTCGATCGCGTTGGGCTTCGAACGATTGGGCTGCCAGAAAGCTACCTTCAGCTTCTTGACGGGTTCGACGACGAAAGCTCTTGCGCCCCAGTCAGTGTCATAGACCTCAACCGAGGGCTTGATCTTCTTTTGGCGGAAAACCTCGCGTACCGAGTCCAGATCAGTGACTTCCACCCAGAGATCGGTGTGCGGCGGGGCTTCACCGTTCACCAGTTCCAGATTGCCGATTGGAGCCAGAAAAGGAGAGCCTTCGCTCTTCGAAGTTTTCCAGCCCTCACCCGGCTCGAAGCCCAGCGCGGAGAAGAGTTCCACCAGCGCCTCGAAGTCGCTGCGCCGGTCGATTTTCTGGATGGCCGTGATGCCTTTGATCATGCGTGGCTACTTGCCCTGGAAATTGGCAGCGCGCTTCTCAAGAAAAGCCCTGGTGCCTTCATTCTTGTCTTCCGTGGCGCAGCAGATGCTGAAGAGAGTGGCTTCCAGAAACAGACCATCCGGAAGGCTCATATTCGAGCCCTGATTCACGGCTTCCATGCAGTACTGAATTGCCAGCGGAGCCATGCCGATGATCTTACCCGCGATTTCTTCAGCGCGCGCGATCAGCTTGTCCGCGGGGAGAATTTCATTCACCAAGCCGATGCGGTGCGCCTCCTGGGCGGAAATCATGTCACCCGTGAGGACCATCTGCATGGCCAGCCCTTTGCCCACAAGCCGCGGAAGTCTCTGCGTGCCGCCATAGCCGGGGATGATGCCCAGCTTGACTTCAGGCTGGCCGAGTTTAGCGTTCTCGCTTGCCAGCCGCATGGTGCAAGCCATGGCAATTTCACATCCGCCGCCAAGCGCAAAACCGTTGATGCAGGCGATCACCGGCTTGCCAAGGTTCTCAATCAGGTCAAGCACGGCCTGGCCGCGATGCGTGTAGGCCTTGGCTTCGACTGGATTGTTCTTCGACAGCTCGTTAATGTCTGCCCCGGCAACGAAGGCCTTCTCGCCTCCACCGGTCAGAATCACGACGCGCGTCTCTGTGTCCGCAGCGAGATCGGTAAAGACCTGCTCCAGTTCCTGCATGGTCGCCATGTTGAGGGCGTTCAAGACTTTGGGACGGTCAATGGTGACGTAGGCGATTTTGTTTTTCTTTTCAAACTTTACGTTTTCAAGAGCCATATCAAAAACCTTTCAGCCGCGGATTTGCGCTGATCTATTCAAATTAAAGGGCAACCACGATTCAACATCACGACCCGACGTTGCTTTCCACCAGCTTCCCCTTTTTTCGCAGGAGGAAGCTGCGCACGGGAGCGAGCAGCAATACCAACAGCAGCATCCCTAAAAGCCCGATGAAGGCCAGTTCGTCAGGGTCCGGTCGCACGCGGCGAGTGACGGGGTCCCATAAGAAGACGACCAGCCCGACCAGGTTTGCCGCCTCTGCCAGCCACCAGCCCCATACTTTTCTCTTCAACATCCCCACGCAGGACGCAATGACAGCCAGACCAAGCGCGCTCAAGATGCCGGCCGCAGCGCCCTCTCCCGTATCGAGACTTCTTGCTGTTCGTGCCGCAACAACCATGACGACTGCCGTAGCGAGCAGGGCTACGCCGAGTATGCTCTCGAACACTGCTGCCACCGTAGCCAGCCAGGGACGTCGCATGGTCAC
>JBAIYI010000211.1:0-5731 GCA_037915955.1 Terriglobales bacterium | reverse complement strand
TGGAGCGTGAGCAGTGAAGAATTCATCGGCCGGTATTTCCTGATCATTTTTCCGGTCTACTTTATCGCCCTCTGGATCACGGTCTGTTATCTGATTGCGAAGCTGGGCGGCTGGAGAGCTCTGGCTCAACGCTTCCGCAGTTCTGGTGAGTTCGCTGGCGCAAAGTGGTCCTTCCAGAGCGCGGCGATGCGGTTTGGAACCAGGTACAACGGTGCGTTAACCGTCGGGGCGAACAATCAGGGACTGTTTATTCGGCCGATCCTCCCCTTTCGAGCATGGCAACCGGCACTCTTCATTCCATGGACAGAGATTGCAGCCAACCCGCAGCGAAGGTGGTACGGCAACGTAGTTGAATTTCGACTGGGCAGGGAGGACGGCATTCCCTTCACCGTGCGGGAAAAGCTCGCACTCAGAATCCAGGATGCCGCACGGCAGAATTGGGCGGCAATGCCGGTTAGCTGATTGCCCTGGTTTGCATTTCTGGCCATGCTCATCGGGCTAGAAAGGCAATTCTCTTAATCCCAACGAACTAGCACCATATCCACTCTCCACAGCTGTTCTGGATTCCTATAGACTCCCCGGAACGCTCAACAAAAAGCCACCGTCTAAATCCAGCCACTTGGAAAGAGTTCCCCAAGATGCACAGACTGATTTTTTCGTTCGTCCTGAGTCTTTCAATTTTTTGCGTGCTTACTGGATGCGGAAGCCACATGTCGCCTTCGAACACAAGCGCCACAACACCGTCGCCGACCAGTGCCAACCCGAATGCGAAGACCATTCCCGCCATCGAGGCCCTTGGCGGCTGGGAGAACTGCACCAACTGCACAGGAAGCCCGCTTGCCGTCTATTCCATGACGCAGGGGATCGCCACACCTTCCCTCAGCGGTGCTTCTGCCCGCTTCCAGCTTCTTTCCGGAACACAGCCGTTCGGTGCGGCATTATGGTTCAAGTTTCTCGGCTCGCATGACAGTGCAACCCATTTTGTTTACGACCTGTCTTTCCTGATGGGAAATCCGGCGGCCGCGCAGGCGCTTGAATTCAACGTGTCTCAGAGCACAGGAGGAAGCCGTTACAGCTTCGCGACGCAATGCGATCTGGCGGGTTCCCATACATGGCGAGTGTGGAATCCCGCCAGCCAGCAATGGGTCGCATCAGCGGTTGCCTGTCCCACGCCTGCTGCGAATATGTGGAATCATCTGACCTGGGAATTCGAACGCGACGCGGGTGGCAACACCGTCTTTACGGCAGTCACTCTCAACGGCAATCGCCAGGTGGTAAACCTCAGCATGGGACACACTGCAGATTCCAGCAGCGGGGTAGACATCGGCTTTCAGCTGGACGCCGATCGAGCAGGCACGCCGTATTCCGTCTGGCTGGATAAGATCAGCCTGACGTACTGGTAAACCTATACCTTATGACCGCGCGTACGCAGAGGAGCAGCGACCGTAAACTGCTGATGGCGGGAAACTTACCGCCATACGCTCTGCGCGCTCTGCGATCTTTTTCGGTAAACGTCTTTTTTGTAGCCCCCGGAACTTTCCCGCGACTACAATACCCTTGCCCGCATCCTATGGGGCGACAGGTGGTATCGGGGATTCCCGAACTGCACTGGAGGCACAATGAGCATCACTTCGTTTATCGGAGGGCAGCATTCGAGCGCCCGACCGAAAGTCACCACCCTCACAATCCAGGAAAAGAAGCACCGGCGGGAGCGCATCACCTGCCTGACCGCCTACGACTACGCCACATCACGCCTGGTGGACGAAGCCGGCATTGACATGATCCTGGTCGGCGACTCGCTGGCCCAGGTCGTGCTCGGCTATGACAACACCCTGCCGGTCACCATGGAAGAAATGCTGCACCACACCCGCGCCGTGCGCCGGGCCGTGAAGTCAGCGCTGGTGATCGCGGACATGCCTTTCGGCACCTATCAGGGTGACGTGAAAGAAGGCGTACGCAATGCAGTGCGATTCGTGAAGGAATCCGGCGCCGAAGCAGTGAAGCTGGAAGGCGGCGAGAAACGCGCTGATCTGGTACGCCGCGTCATCGATTGCGAAATCCCTGTGATGGGCCATATCGGGCTCACCCCGCAGTCGCTCCACAAGATGGGCGGCTACAAAGTCCAGGGCAAAGACCTGGCTGGAGTGGAGCAACTGGTCAAAGATGCCATCGCTTTGGACGAAGCCGGGGTTTTCTCGATCGTGCTGGAAGGCGTGCCGCGTGAAGTTGCCGCGATGATCACCCAGGAAGTTTCCGCGCCCACGATCGGAATCGGCGCGGGCCCGGAATGCGACGGCCAGGTGCTGGTATTCCATGACATCCTCAGCCTGACTTTTGCACCCAAAGCCAAGTTCGTCCGTCGTTATGCCGATGCCGCTGAGCTGATCAGCAACGCCGTGCTGCATTTCAAGACTGACGTCGAGACCGGTAGCTATCCCTCCGATGAAGAGTCGTACCACCTGCCACGGGAGACCAAGGCAGAGCTGGAAGCGTTGCTCAGAAGGAAGCAGTTGAAGGCGTATAGCGTGTAGCTTTCAGCCATTAGCCTTTGGCCTTTAGCTCAGAAATTCTGGGCTCGTCCTGATTGGGCCAAGGGCTAAGGGCCGAGTGCCAACGGTCGAATGATTACCGTCTCCTCCGCAAAAGAGATGTCTCAGCTCGCCCGCCATGCTCACTCCGCGGGCAAGAGCATCGGCTTTGTTCCCACCATGGGAGCGCTCCATGAGGGGCACCTCTCGCTCGTGCGTGCTGCACGGCAGCAGACCGATATCGTTGTCTGCTCCATTTTTGTGAATCCCACGCAGTTCGGCCCGAATGAAGACCTTTCCAAATACCCGCGAAACTTCGAGCGCGATCGCGACATGCTGGCCGGAGAGAAAACAGATTACATCTTCTATCCGTCAGTGGAGGAGATGTATCCGCCTGGCGCCACCACTTGGGTGCATGTGGAAGGCCTGAGCGAAAAGCTGGATGGCAAATCGCGTCCCGGGCATTTTCGCGGCGTGACCACGGTCGTCTCCAAGCTGTTCCACATCGTGCAGCCGGACAAAGCGTTTTTCGGACAGAAGGATGCCGCACAGGTGGCGGTGATCAGGAAGATGGTGCGCGACCTCAACTTTGATCTGGAGATTGTGGTCTGTCCGATTGTCCGCGAGCCCGACGGCCTTGCCATGAGCTCGCGCAACGCGTATCTCGATCCCACACAGCGCAAACAGGCGCTGGTGCTGTCGCGGTCGCTCAAGCAGGTGCAAGAGCTCATCGAGAGCGGCGAGATAAACACACAGGCATTGATCGGTGCAGGCAAGCAGGTCATCGCTTCCGAACCCGGAGCGCGGCCGGATTATTTCGAAATCGTCAACCCGGAGACACTTGATCCAGTGGCGGACGTATCGAAAGGCGCTCTGGTTGCGGTGGCGGCCTATGTGGGAAACACAAGGTTGATTGACAACTTGCTGATCGCGCCACGCTAGCGCCCTGAAACGAAAGGATTCCCCACGATCAAATACCGCAGCGGCATCTCAGCCGACTTCGTGATCCCGATCCGTGGCGTTACAGCCACCTTTTGCGGCTTCCAGCCGTCATCCCGTACCTGAAGATCGGAGCGCAGTGAGAGCATATCTTTGCCGTTGTCGCGGGGACGGGTGATCTCGAGGGCTTCGCACAGCCGCGCCGGGCCGCTGGTGAGCTTGCGCACCTCGCGGTGGGAATTGAGATTGATATCTCCCAGATCGCGCGCGTGGGCCATTTCTTCAACCCCGGCAACCGGCTCCAACGCGCGAATCAGCACACAACCTGCCTGCCCCTCTTTCATGCAGGAGATGTTCAGGCAATAGTGCATTCCGTAAATGAAATAAACATAGGCGTGACCGGGTGGGCCAAACAGGACATCATTACGCGGGGTCCGTCCTGCGGCAGCGTGCGCTGCGGCGTCATCTTCGCCAAGGTAAGCCTCTAATTCCACAATCCGTCCGGCGAGCCACTTGCGGCCGTGCCTGCGCACGATGAGCTTACCCAGTAGCTCGGGCGCGACCTGGCGCGGATCGCGGTCAAAGAATGCGCGCTTTAGCAGCGTGGATTTGAGCGCCGGATTGCCCTGCTTTAAAGCCACCGAGTTCTTATATCAAAGCGCAGCGGGTTACACCGGGCGTGACTGCACCCGGGCGAACCGTTCTTTCAGGCGCAGGAAAGGACTCTCCAGCCAGCGATAAGAGGCTGCGGCAAGGGCGATGGTAAGAGCCAGCGCAACTGCAGACTGGAACAGGACGCGGGCCGGTGTGGCCGCGGGAATGATCTGTTTGGCCACCAGGTGCGCAAACTCATGGACCACGTAGAGACCGTAAGAAATTTTTCCCAAATAAGTCAGCATTGCGCTGCGTAGAAACCGGTTGGCTGCACCCAGAAACGAAACCAGGATTGCGAGGCTTGAGACTGCGGTGATGGAGTGGGAAACGGCGAGTTGCCAGGAGCTACGCGTGATTTCGCTATCCAGAGCGCTTAATGCGTACGCCCCGATCATGCCGGATACGCCCAGAAGAAGCAGCAGTGAGCGAGCTGTACGCGAGAGAGCGGGCGCCTTTCCCACGAACAATGCCAGCAGGACTCCGAGCGCGATGGGATCAATCCGCGCGAAGGTGCTGTACTCCATCCAGGTGGCCGGCGATCCGCTCCAGGACATCCAGCCGCGCAGCAGGTGCGATAGGAGCAGCAGGCCACCGGCGGCAGTGGCAAGCCACGCAGCCGTAGCCCGGCGGACGATCAACGGCCACGTGAGATAGAACTGCTCTTCAATCGAAACCGTCCATAGCGGTATTACGAACGAGTGCGGCAGGCCGGAAAAGACGTAAACCCAGTTGCCTGCGAGCAAGGCAAATCCGAGCAGGTAGCGAGCTTCAATGCGTTGTGAAGGAAAGGCCCAGCCGACGATCGCTGCAAAAAGCAAAAAGCTGAGGTAGAGCGGCCAGATGCGCAGAATTCTGCGCAGATAAAAGCCGCCTATATCCACCTCGCCGACCTTTTCTCGCTCACGCAGAAGCAATGACGTGATCAGGTATGCGCTCAGCGCAAAGAAAAGATCCACGCCGTACGCGCCCGCCCCGAACGCCGAGATCAGAAAGTTGCTCAGGCAGTGCGGCACGTGTGCAGCGTCGTAGAACGCGCGCTCGTGCGGTGCCGCATGGAACACGAAGACGCCGAAGAAGGCGAAGAAGCGCAGGGCGTCGAGCTCCGGCTGGTAGAAGCGCTCGGAGGCCGCCAATATTGCCGTGCGACCAGGCCCTGGGGCAACTGTAACGCTCATCGCTTACCACCCCGAGTTTTAGCGGACAAAGACTTCAATGCCCGGCTGCTCCCGCCGCATCGGGCTTGCCCGGCGTTCCCCTTTGCGCCTTCTTCTGCTCGGCAATCCATGTGTCTACATTCCGCTCCAAAATATCCAGCGGAACTGCCCCGGAGCCCAGCACCACGTCATGGAAGCCTTTCAGGTCGAACCTTGCGCCAAGCTGCTGGCTGGCACGTGCGCGCAGCTCTTTGATCTTCAGCTCGCCGATTTTGTAGGCCAGCGCCTGACCAGGCCATGCAATGTAGCGATCGATTTCGTTCACGATATCGAGTTCGGCCTTGGGGGCATTTTCCATGAAGAAGTTGATCGCCTGCTCGCGTGTCCAATGCTTTGCATGCATTCCGGTATCCACCACCAGGCGAACGGCCCGCCACATCTCATAAGTAAGCTGGC
>JBAIYI010000256.1:0-3933 GCA_037915955.1 Terriglobales bacterium | reverse complement strand
ATTTCCATGGGAACGATTTCACTGCTGACCCTGAGTGCGATCGTGCAGTTCTTTCTCCAGATGCGCGCGAAGGCCTGATTCTTGCTCGCCCAACTCGGATCAGGCTTTAAGTGCAGCTTCAATCGTCTGCTGCACGCGTGGCCACACTTCGGAGCCGGGATTAATCAGTTCAAAGTGACCGATGTCCGGCAGAGTGATCAGCTCAACCTCTTCTCCGGCTTTCGTTTTAACTTCGGCATAGTTCTTGCCGATTTCATAGGGAACTGAAGTGTCCGCTGTCCCGTGAACGATTTTTTGCCCGGCAAAGATACTTTGTTCGGCAGGCGAGGCTTTGCGGTAGCGGTCGGGAACATCGGTCGGCGAGCCGCCGAGGAATTCAAGAACCGCGTCGTTGCTCAGGTGCAGTTCCCAGGCGCGACGCAGATCGAGGACACCAGCGAGCGAGACGGCGTGTTTCACGGTTGGCTCATACGCTGCGAGACAGAGAGCAAGATGACCTCCAGCAGAATGGCCGACAACGCAGAGTCGATTGAGATCGAGCGCATGCCGCTGCGCTTCGCGATCGCGGAGTACAGAATAAGCGCTGCGAATGTCATGGAGCGTTCCGGGCCATCCACCGCCAGGATTGCCGATGCGCCGGTACTCGACGTTACAAGTCGCGATGCCGGTGAGCTTGAGCGCATGGCAGAGATGTCCGACATGCGTCAGGTCGTACTTCGCGCGCCAGTATCCGCCGTGAATGAAGAAGACGACCGGATGAGGGCCGCGCGCATCAGGAATGCGGAGATCGAAGAATTGATTTGTATCGGAGCCGTAGGCAATGCGAAGGTCGGCGGGAGGTGGCTGCCGCGAGAGGATGTCCTCACTCTGCACGGCAGCAAGTATAACGGATCAGAGGTAACCGCCTCCGCTTGCCTGTTGCTCCACCTTGCCGCGAAACATGCGGTAGATAAAGACGAAATAACCGAGTGCGATGGCCATTCCGATACTCCAGAAGATCAGGCCAACGTGCATGGAGTACGAGCCCGCGTGCGCGTTGTAAACGGTGATGTTCAGCGCCGGATCGGTGGTGGAGGTGAGCAGGGTTGGATAAACGGCAACCGCCGCGCCCACCAGCATGAAGACAAGATAAGCGGCCGAGGAAAAGAACGCAGCCAAGTCGTTGTTTTTACGCCTGAAGATGAAGATTCCGAAGAGCGTGGCCGCCACGAGCAAAGGAACAATGAACAGAACGGGATACTGGCGATAGTTGGTGAGCAGTTCCGGATGGATGGAGAGCGTGGCAACCAGGCTGATCAGCGTAACGGTTACGAGCAGGGGCAACAGCGCGCGGCCGAGTCGCCGTGCGCGTGCGTTCAACGCACCGGACGTCTTGAGCGCAACATAGTTCGCCCCATGCAGCGAGAGCGCCACCAGCGCCACCACACCGGCGATCACCGTGTACCAGTCGAGCACGCCGGGTTCACGGCCCACGTTCCAGTTGGTCCACAGCGGCAGGAAGAAGTAGCCGTCCTTCTGCAGAGGCACGCCGCGGATCACATTGCCGAGCGCAGCGCCGAAAAACACGGCGAGCAAAATGCTGGAAATGGCAAAGCAGCCGTCAAAAAAGCCGCGCCATACGGGCGAATCCATGTGAAGGCGCAGTTCCACGCCGATGCCGCGAAGGATCAGCAGCCAGAGCACGATCATCAGCGGAAGATAGAAGCCGCTGAAGCCGGATGCATAGAGCAGCGGGAAGGCGAAGTAGAGTGTGCCGCCACCGGCGAGCAGCCAGACTTCGTTGCCGTCCCACACCGGACCAATGGTGCGGATCACGGTACGGCGTTCTTCATCGGTGCGGGTGATGAAGAGGTGCAGCGCTCCGGCGCCCAGGTCAAAGCCATCGAGCACCACGTACCCGGTGATCATGATTGCTACAAGCCAGAACCAGATAAACTCCATGCGCTCCTCCTATGCCACCGTGATCGGTATTCCCGAACCAACTTCGCGCGGTGTGGTTGTGCCCGGTCCCCGGCCGATTTCATGGTGCATGAGATAGAGAAAGAGAATGGCCAGCAGCGCGTACAGCCCCATGAAGCCGAGCAGGGTAAAGAGACTGTTGCCGGCATGCACGTATTTGGAATAACCCTCACTGGTGCGCATGAGGCCATAGACCAGCCAGGGCTGCCGGCCGACTTCCGCCGTCATCCAGCCGGCGGTGTTTGCCACGTAGGGGAACGGCAGGCACAGCATGATGATCCAGAGCGCCCAGCGAGACTCGAACAATTTACCGCGCCACAGCAGAAACGCGGAGAGCGCCATCACCGCGACGAACAACGTCCCCAGTCCTGCCATGATGTGGTAGCTGTAATAAAGGAGCGGTATGTTCGTTGGCCACAAGTCTCTGGGAAATTCGTTCAGCCCTTTTACTTCCGCCGCGGTGGTTCCGTAGATCAGAAAGCTCAAGACCTTGTTTGCGGCCAGCGGGTTATCGATTCGTTCATGCTCTTCGTCGGGCTGGCCAAGGATCACGATTGGCGCGCCGGTTTCCGACTTGAAGAGACCTTCCATCGCCGCGGTGGTTACGGGCTGGTGTTTCGCGAGGAGACGACCCTGTTCGTCGCCAGTGGGGAAGACCGCAGCAAGGCAGGCGATGAGGCCGGCCGTCACGCCCACGCGCAGGTAAGTGTGACCATGGTCGGCGAACTTGCCTTCCAAGAGGTAGTACGCGCCGACTGCGGACATCACGAATGCTCCAGTGATCACTGCGCCGCACATGTTGTGAGCAAACTGCACCAGTGCCCAGGGATTCAGCAGCAGTCCCCAGAAGCTGACCACGTCGAACTGCCCGTCAGGCCCGCGCTGGAATGCGACGGGATGCTGCATCCACGCGTCGGTAACGATGATGAAAAAAGCCGAGAGCCACGAACCGAGAAATACCAGGAACGCTGCCCACCAGTGGCCGCGTGGGCTCAACCGCTTTTCGCCATAGAGAAACAATCCGAGAAACGCAGACTCAAGAAAAAATGCGAACACGCCTTCCATGACCAGCGGCTGGCCGATCACGCCGCCGGTAACGCGCGCAAAGTGCGACCAGTTGGTGCCGAACTGGAATTCCATGGGAATTCCAGTCACCACGCCCATGATGAAGTTAATGCCGAAGAGTTTCGCCCAGAAGCGTGCCGCATCGTTGTAATGATTGTTGCCGGTGCGCAGCGCCATGGTTTTCAGCACCACAATCAGTGGCGCCAGTCCCATGGTGAGCTGGGGAAACAGGTAATGGAAGGTGACGGTAAAGGCAAAGTGCAGTCGATGAAGGAGCAGGGTGCTATCCATCTGGTCTCCGTCGCTTTACCCGGCCTGAGGCATACGTTCGTACACGCAGAGAAATCTCTGACCAGGGTGAATCAAAAAGAATGTAACAAAGCCTCTGCGCGGCGAAGTGTGATACATATCACGAACTTGCCGCAGCGGTGCCGCACGTTATTTGAACCAGAGCTACTTCGGCGTGAATTGCGCCAGATCGTAGATGCCGATCTGTTTTTCCAGCGCCGTAACCTGGTCCACCGCCATATCGAAACCGTCGCCGCCGAAGGTCTTCTCTTCGATCTTGTCGAATTCCTCGCCCAGCGCATCATATTCATGCTTGCTGACAATGGTGTGCAGTGCGGGGAAGAGCACAGTGTCTTCCCGCGACTCGTGCGGGCGATACATACGCACGAAAGCCGCCATCGCCGTGCCGGCTGCCTGGAGGTCCTTGCTGTTGACGGAAGAGAGGATGCGTTCGGTTACGTTGCGTCCAGCGGCGTGCTGCGCGCGCAGGACTTTGGTGAGATCAGCGAGCTTGTTAGCTTTTTCGAACCGCGGAAAAAGATAATTTTCTTCGAGTTTCTCGTGATATTCCTCGATGAACTTCTTGATCAGCCCCGCGGCCTTGCTCACGATCTCCGGATC
>JBAIYI010000321.1:0-7441 GCA_037915955.1 Terriglobales bacterium | reverse complement strand
GTGCCCTGCACACGGTAGCGCTGGCTCTGTCCGCGATAGAACTTGTCAAAGATCATGGACCGTTCCAGATCGTCAATGCCCGCACCGCGGTCCGCCACGCTGGTGATCAGCCTGCCGTTCTTCACTTCGCTGCTTATGAAAATCGGCGCGTCCGAGGGCGAGTACTTGGCAGCGTTTTCCAGAAGATGTTGCAGCACCTTCCTGATCCAGTTCACGTCCATGGTGGCTGGCGGCAGAGCGTCAGGCAAGCGCACATGCAAGGGATGGCCGGCCAGCGTGCTCCGGCAGTCGGCCAGCGCCTCGTCAATGGCTTCGCGGATCTGGTGCGAGCCAAGCTCAAGCTTCACTTCCCTTGCGTCGAGCTGCGCCATCTCCACCGCTTCCCCAATCAGCCGGTTCAGCCGGTCACTCTCCTCATTGATCACCTGCAGCAACTCGCCCTGGTCTTCCTGCTTGAGCGCCGGGCTGGAGAGCAGGGTGGTGACGGAGGCTTTGATTGCAGTCAGCGGAGACCGGAACTCGTGCGTCACCGAATCAAGCAGCGCGGAACGGAGCCGCTCGCTTTCCCGTGAAGCCTCATTGCGCGTGAGCTCTTCCACCGCGCGCGCCCGCTCCGTGGCGGTGGCGATCAGCACACCCACGGCTTCCAGGGTCTGCGCACCCGGCATGTCACCGGCGATGCCGAATGAACCGATGCTGCGCACTCCCATCCGCAGCGGCGCTATCACCAGGTTGCGGGCGGGGTCGCGCAGAGTTTGCAGTCCGGCAGCCACGCGGCGCAGCTCTTCCGGAGGAATGTCCTGCCGCTCCGGATCGGAGCGATAGATCTGGTCGCGCCCGGCCACATACACCGCCGTGTGCGTGGCGTTGAAGCTTTCCTTCAAATACGTGGGCACTTGCGCAAGCAGTTCCAGCACATTCTCTGAGCCGAGGAGTTGCTGGCTGAGGCGATAGAGCCGCTCAACGTCGCGACGGCGCAGGTTCGCCTCCGCCGCCTGGCGACGCGCGCGTTCGGAAAGATTGCTGGCGATCACCGAGCTGATAAAGAACGCCAGCAGCGCCACCCAGTTCTGTGAGTCCGCGATCGTGAACGTGCCAACCGGCGGCAGGAAGAAGAAGTTGAAGCACAACGCCGCAGCCAATGACATGGCCAGCGAGTAGCGCAAGCCCCATGCCGCGGCTATCGCCAGAATGGCAACCAGAAATGTGAGAGCTACCGTGGTGGGATTGACGTGCAGCCACTTCCCGTATACAAACACGATCAATGCCAGCACCGCCGCGCATGTGACGATGCGAAACGCAACTCGCGGAGACAATCTCACGCGGAGATTGTAGCCGAACCGTGCTAACCTCCAGTTTGCAGAGGGCATGAATGCCAGTGCAAAAGACGCCTGAACAATGGCTGGAACAGGCCGCGCCTGAAAAGAAGGCGGGCATCTTCAAGGTGTTTCTCGGCTATGCCCCGGGTGTCGGCAAAACCTACAACATGCTGAGCGAGGCCATTCGCCGCAAGAAGCGCGGCGAGGATGTGGTGATTGGCGTGGTGGAAACCCACGGCCGCAAAGGTATTGCTGAGCTGCTCACGCAACTTGAGGTAGTTCCCCGTCGCACGCTTGAGTATCGCGGCACCGTGTTTCAGGAAATGGATCTGGACGCGATCCTGGCGCGCAAACCTCAGGTCGTGCTGTTGGACGAGCTGGCCCACACCAACATTGAGGGCAGCAGGCACAAAAAGCGCTATGAAGATGTGCTGGAAATCCTGGAAGCAAAGATTGACGTGCTTTCCACCATGAACATCCAGCATCTGGAAAGCGTTACGCCAACCATCCAGAGCATCACCGGCATTCGCGTACGTGAGACCGTTCCCGACTGGGTGCTGCGCCGCGCCGATGAAGTCGTGCTCGCCGATCTCACCCCGGAAGCGCTCCAGACCCGCATGCGGCGCGGCGATATCTATCCGGTGGACCGCGCCGAACAGGCGCTGAAGCACTTTTTCCGCCCTGGCAATCTGCTTGCCTTGCGCGAGCTTGCGCTTCGCCACGTGACGCAGACCGTCGATAAGAGCCTCGAGTCCTATCTCGAGCGCAAGCGCATTGACCAGAACTGGGGCGTGAGTGAACGCGTGGCCGTCTGCATCAGCTCGAATCCTGCTTCGCAACAGCTCATTGCCCGCGGCGCCCGCATGGCCAAGGGACTTGACGCGGAGTTCTACGTTATCCACATCGAGCGCGGCGATGAAGGCCGTACGGAAGATCGCAAGCGCGCCCTGGCGGAGAATATCGCCTTCGCACAAAACCTTGGGGCCAAGGTGGTGCAGATTGAAGGCGCCATTGTCGCGACTACCGTGGCGCAGTTTGTCCGCGAGCACAAAATCACTCAGGTGATCTTCGGCCGCTCCGCGGGGCACGGCTGGCGCAAGTATCTCTACCTGATGGCCATCAACCGCTTCCTTGCCAGTGCTCCGTCAGTGGACGTCCACATCGTTACCCAGGAGCAGGCCTGATGGCGGACCGCAGCCGGATCCTGGTTGTCGACGATGAAACGCAAATCTCACGCGTGCTGAAGACTACCCTGAGCTCGCAGGGTTACGAGGTAAAGACGGCGGCCGACGGCGAAGCCGGGCTGGAAGCTGTCACTGACTGGCATCCTGACCTGCTGATCACCGATCTCTCCATGCCGAAGATGAACGGCGTTGAGCTGTGCCGAGCGGTCCGCGAGCAGTCGCAGATTCCCATCATCGTGCTCTCCGTCCGTGAGGAAGAGAAGAACAAAGTGGATGCGCTTGATGCGGGGGCCGACGACTACGTGACCAAACCATTCGGCGTAAATGAACTCCTGGCCCGTGTGCGGGCGAACCTCCGTCGCGTCGCCGCCACGGCAGAACCTCCCAACACGCCGGTCGAGGCCGGTGACTTCTACATCAATCCCGAATCGCGGCAGGTGAAAGTTGCCGGCAAGGAAGTGCATCTCACACCCAAAGAGTTCGATCTCCTCACCTTCATGGCCCGCCATCCCGGTAAGGTGCTCACGCACCGGGTGCTGTTGAATGCGGTTTGGGGAGGGCAGAGCGTGCAGCAGCCGGAATATCTGCGCGTCTTCATCAATCAGCTGCGCAAGAAGATCGAGCCGGAAGATACACCGCGTTACATCCTTACCGATCCGTGGGTGGGATACAGGTTTCAGCCCGGCGAGAGCGACTGAACGGTTCGCATGCGGCCTCTTCCCTGAGAAGATTGCCTTTATAAAACATTTACGCTTTCCCGATTCCTTCCTTACGTCAAAAACACTTCAATGAGCTTGTGGGCAAAAAATCCGCAGGCGGTAACAATGCTCATCCAGTCGGCAATCTTAGTTACAGTCGTGCTCGCAGCGGTCTGCTTCCTGGGGAGGTGCTTCTGTGCATTTTGCCGGGAGCTGCATCAGCAGCATGCGTGCTGTTATTCATTTCTCTTCCTGGAAGACGCTTGTGATATCAGATCCGTCCCGGGCACGGCAAACACGGTCGTCGAGTTCGATCAAGCTCATGGGAGCGACTCAATGGGAACAGGTGGAAAAGCGGCGGCAATCGCAATGGCAGCATTCCTGGCAATAAGCGCGGGCGCAACGGCGCAGACCTCTGCCGAAGAAAAGAGCGAGGTGCAGCAGCTGCGTGAACTGGTGTTGAAGCTGCAGTCGCGCATTGAGCAACTGGAAAGCAAACAGCAGTCAGGCGCGGCTCCCGCCGTTCCAACGCAGAGCACAACCCCGGTCACGGCCACCGATGCGTCTCAGGCTGCCGCGGCCATCAGCAAAGAAGAACGCGCGGCTCTTAACTTCCTCAAGGGCACCACGTTCAGCGGCGCGCTTGACGGCTACTACGGCTACAACTTCAACCAGCCCATTGGCCGCGTAAATCTGCTGCGTGCCTATGACGTGATGAGCAACAGCTTCAGCCTCAACCAGGCCAACTTCCTGCTGGAGCGCGTCGCCAATCCCGACGCAGGCAACCGCTTTGGCGTCCGGCTCGATCTTCAGTACGGCCAGGCGACCGAGACCCTGCAAGGAAGCGCCGCCAATGAACTGCGTCCGCAGGTTTATCGTCCGCTGTGGCAGGCTTACGGAACGTATGTCTTCCCTGTGGGCAGCGGACTTACCGTGGATTTCGGCAAGTGGTCCAGCGCGTTAGGCGTGGAAGGCAACTACAACAAGGACCAGATCAACTATTCCCGCTCCTACTATTTCAACTTCCTGCCTTTTTACCACATGGGATTCCGCGCCGGTTATAACCTGTCACCGAAGGTCAATCTGACGTACTGGCTGGTAAACGGCGTGCAAGAGACTGAAGATTTCAACGGCTTCAAATCGCAGGCATTCATACTCACCCTCAAGCCGAAGAGCACTGTGACGTGGAACCTGAACTACTACTTCGGCCAGGAGCAGCGCGACGTGAACGTCGTGTTGAGTCCGGGCTTTCCGGCCGGCCCTACGCAGCCGGGACTGCCGACGGCGAACATCATTCCAGAGCCGAACGGCCGCGAGCACATCCTGGATAGCTACGTGACCTGGAACGCCACTCCGAAGCTGACGCTGGTGGCTGAGGGTGATTACGTCGTCAATCGCCTGTTCAGTAGCTCAGCGCCCCAGCACGTTACCGGCGGCGCCGGCTACGCGCGTTATCAGCTCACTCCGAAGTCGGCCCTCGCCGGACGGGGTGAATATCTTTCCGATCGTGGCGGCCTGTTTAGCGGCGTGACCCAAGCGCTCAAGGAGACCACGCTGACCTACGAATACAGGTTTGCCGAAGGCTTCCTGGCTCGCACGGAGTGGCGGCGCGATTTCTCCAACCAACCTTTCTTCCTGACTGAACTCCCCAACGTGCTCAAAAAAGAGCAGAACACGGCAACCTTGGGACTGATCTGGTGGTTCGGCAGTAAACAGGGCTCGTGGTAGCAGGAGGATTTGAGATGCAGGATCTTCTGATGATCTTTATAACTCTGCTGTTCTTTGGCGTGGCCGTGGCCTACACCACCGCTTGCGACAAGCTGAAATGAGAGGCGCGCGATGCAGACAGTCGCAATGCTTGTGATTACTTTGCTACTGATGATTTATCTGATCTACGCCTTGCTACGCCCGGAGAGGTTCTGATGACCATCAACGGCTGGCTGCAGATCCTGTTCTTCTTCGCTGTCGTACTGCTCGTCAGCAAGCCGATGGGCGTCTACATGGCGCGCGTCTTCAACCGCGAGCGCACCTGGCTTGATCCAATCTTGCGGCCGATGGAGCGGCTGCTCTATCGCGTAACGCGCGTAGACGAAACGCGCGAGATGCGCTGGACAGAATACTCCATTGCCATGCTGCTGTTCAGCGGTGTCTCCATGCTGGTGCTCTATTTATTGCAGCGCATGCAGCATTGGCTGCCCTTCAACCCGCAGAGGTTTGCCGCTGTCGCGCAGGATCTGGCGTTCAACACCGCGGCGTCATTCACCACCAACACCAACTGGCAGTTCTATACCGGTGAGCAGGTGATGAGCTATCTCACGCAGATGGCCGGCCTGGCCTACCACAACTTCATGTCTGCCGCGGTGGGCATGGCGCTGGCGGTCGCGTTTATTCGCGGGATCTCCCGGCGCGAGAAGGACACCATCGGCAACATCTGGGTGGACATCACGCGCGCAGCGCTGTGGGTGCTTGTGCCGCTTTCCATCCTCAGCGGGCTGGTGCTGCTTTCGCAGGGGGTCATTCAGAACCTCAAACCCTATGACACTGCAAAGCTGGTTGAGCCGCAGCAGGTGCAGACGGTCGGGCAGGACGGCAAGCCCGTGGTGGACGCAGCCGGCAAACCGGTTATGGATACCGTTACCGAGCAGGTGATCGCACAGGGTCCGTTCGCTTCACAGGAGGCGATCAAGGAGTTGGGCACGAATGGCGGCGGGCCGCTGAATGCGAACAGCTCGCACCCGTATGAGAATCCCACACCGTTCAGCAACTTTTTTGAGCTGGTGCTGATCTTTGCCATTCCCGCGGGCTTCACCTACACGCTGGGCAACATGACCGGTTCACAGAAGCACGGCTGGGCGGTGTTCGCGGCCATGGCGGTGCTTTTCTTTGCCGGAGTGACAGTCGCGTACTGGGCAGAGTCGCGCGGCAATCCCCTGCTGGCCGGCACGGACCAGCGCGCGACGCTCATGCAGGCGGGCGGCAACATGGAAGGCAAGGAGGTCCGCTTCGGCATTGCCAACTCCGCGCTGTTCGCCACCGTCACCACTGACGCAAGCTGCGGGGCCGTGAACAGCTGGCATGATTCCTTTACTCCGCTCGGCGGTCTGGTGCCGCTGGTAAACATCATGCTGGGCGAGATCGTCTTCGGCGGAGTGGGCGCAGGCATGTACGGCATCCTCATCTTCGTGGTGCTCTCGGTCTTCATCGCCGGTCTCATGGTCGGGCGAACGCCGGAATATCTGGGCAAAAAGATTGAAGCCTATGACGTGAAGATGGCCATGCTCTACGTCCTGATCTTTCCCTTAATGATCCTGGCGCTCGCGGGAATCTCATCTCTGCTTCCGCAAGGCCTGGCGACTCTCACCAACAGCGGACCGCACGGCCTGTCAGAGATTCTTTACGCGTTCACATCCGGCACCGGCAACAACGGCTCCGCTTTCGGCGGGCTTGGCCCGAATCGCTGGTACAACCTGACCCTGGGAATCACCATGCTGGTGGGTCGCTTCCTGATGATCGTGCCCATGCTGGCGGTGGCCGGGAACCTGGCGCAGAAAAAGCTGGTGCCACCTTCGCCGGGCACCTTTCCGGTCAACACGCCGCTGTTCACCGTGCTGCTGGTGAGCGTGATCCTGATCGTCGGCGCGCTTACTTTCTTCCCGGCGCTGAGCCTTGGCCCGGTACTTGAGCACCTGCTCATGAACGCGGGCAAGACATTCTGAGGAGCAACCATGCTGGTCAAAGAGGCAAAACCGAAATCACTGTGGGACGCAAAGATCGTGCGCAAGGCGCTGCTCGATGCCATGGTCAAGCTGAACCCGCGCACGATGATGAAGAACCCGGTGATGTTCGTAGTGGAAGTGGGCAGCGTGGTCACCACAGTGCTCCTGATCAAAGACGCGCTCCGCGGCTCTGCAACTTTCGGCTTTGATCTGCAGATCACGCTGTGGCTCTGGTTCACCGTGCTGTTCGCCAACTTCGCTGAAGCCATGGCGGAAGGGCGCGGCAAGGCCCAGGCGGAAGCTCTGCGCCGTGCGAAATCAGAAACCACCGCGAACCGCCTGCTTCCCGATGGGCAGACCGAAACCGTTCCCGGTTCCAGACTCCGCACCGGCGATCTGGTGCTGGTCTCTGCCGGTGAGGTGATCCCCGGCGACGGCGACATCATGGAAGGCGTCGCTTCTGTTGACGAATCGGCGATCACCGGAGAATCGGCGCCGGTGATCCGCGAGGCCGGCGGCGACCG
>JBAIYI010000700.1:0-4988 GCA_037915955.1 Terriglobales bacterium | reverse complement strand
CTGCCGCGCATCTTTGAGCGCTTCTATCGCGCAGATAAGGCGCGTTCGCGCGAGTCCGGCGGTACTGGGCTGGGCCTGGCGATTGTGAAACACATCGTGCTGAACCATGGCGGCTCTGTGCATGTAGAGAGTGAAGTTGGCCATGGCTCCACCTTCTACTTCACGCTGCAGAAGGCGTGACGGTCTTCACATACTTCCCCGGCTTCAGTTTTTCACGCGGCGTTTACAACGCACATCTGACGTTTAACACTGATTTAACATCGCTCTGTTACGTTTCCGCATGAATCAGGAATTGAGATCAATCCAGGAGGATTCATGCGGTCAATGCTTCACACGCTGTTGGGGATAGCGCTGCTTCTGGGGACGGCAGGCGCACAGAGCCTGAACGGCGCGGGAGCCACTTTCCCCAACCCCATTTACCAGAAGTGGTTCAGCGAGTATCACAACGCGAACAAGAACATCACAATCAACTATCAGTCGGTGGGCAGTGGCGCCGGGATCGCTCAACTCACCGCGGGCACCGTGGACTTCGGAGCCAGCGACGGGCCCATGACGGACGAGCAGCTGAGTAAGGTCAGCGGCAAAGTGTTCCATATCCCCACCGTTCTGGGTGCTGTGGTGCTTACCTACAATGTGCCCGGCGTCAGCAGCGAGCTCAAGTTCACGCCGGAAGCCATTGCCGGAATTTATTTGGGGAAAATCACGAAGTGGAATGATGCGGAGCTGGCCAAGGCAAATCCGGGTGTAAAGCTTCCGAACACCGACATCGTGGTGGTGCATCGCTCTGATGGCAGCGGGACGACCTATATCTTCACAGACTACCTCTCGAAAGTCAGTCAGGAGTGGGGCAACAAGGTCAAGAAGGGTACCTCAGTGAACTGGCCAACCGGCCTGGGCGCGAAGGGCAATGAGGGAGTCTCCGGACAAGTGAAGCAGACAGAAGGCGCAATCGGCTATGTTGAGCTCATTTACGCACTCTCCAACAAGATGTCGTATGGCGTTGTGAAAAATTCGTCTGGCAATTGGGTGAAGGCTAGCCTCGAATCCGTAACCGCCGCCGCGGCTTCTTCCAAAGACATGCCTGACGACTTCCGGGTTTCCATTACCAACGCACCCGGAAAAGACGCGTATCCAATCAGCAGCTTTACATGGCTGCTAGTGCCGGCGAAGTGGGGCGACGCCGCGAAGGAGAAGGCGTTCGTTGGCTTCCTGAACTGGATGGTGGATAAAGGGCAGACGCTGACGGCGTCACTCGAGTATGCGCCCCTGCCGAAGAATGTAGCGGCCAGGGTAAAGCAACGCATAAAGGAAATTCAGTAGGACCGAACTGGCTGCAAGCGGGAATTCACGCGCCGGGACACCCTCCCGGCGCTTGGCTTTGAGAACCTATGTGTTCACAGTGGTTTACGCTTCGAATTCACGAGGCACTCTCATCCCTTTTAACATCCGTTTAACAAAGCTTTGCTAGCTTCCAGATATGCAGACGTCCCCTCAAAGGGTCCTCAACGGCGAAGCTGCAGCTAATCAACAGCTCCCAACCGATGGCGGAGCCGCTCCTAAGAACGGGGCGCCCTCTCCTGTAAAAAGGGCTCTGGCTCGAGAACGGAATTTCGCAGATCCGGCGTTCCGGGCAGTTGTTTATCTCTGCGCAGCAGCCGTATTCGCAGTCGTGGTCCTGATTGTTTACGAGCTCGTCGTTAAATCACACCCGGCGATGGAGAAATTCGGCTTCAAGTTCCTTGCAAAGCAGATATGGGACCCGGTCAACGAAGATTTTGGGGCTCTGCCGTTTATCTATGGGACGCTGGTATCTTCCCTGGTAGCGCTTGTGATCGCCGTACCGCTGTCCATCGGCACAGCGCTTTTCCTTACGGAGCTTTGCCCGCGCGCGATCCGTTCGACCATGTCCCTGCTGGTTGAGCTGCTCGCCGCCATTCCAAGCGTTATTTACGGACTGTGGGGAATCTTTGTGCTGGCGCCCTTTCTGCGTCGTCACGTGCAGCCGTTTCTCGGCACATATTTCAGCTGGACGGGATTGTTCACCGGCCCGAAATACGGCATCGGGATGCTGGCTGCGGGAGTCATCCTCGCGATCATGATTCTTCCGATTGTTGCGTCGATTACACGCGAAGTAATTGTGGCTGTGCCCCGGCAGCAGCGCGAGGCGGCTCTGGCGCTCGGCGCAACGAAATGGGAAATGCTGCGCATGGCAGTCCTACGCAATGCACGGCCGGGGATCCTGGGCGGCATCATTCTCGGGCTGGGGCGCGCGCTGGGAGAGACGATGGCAGTGACCATGGTGATCGGCAACCGGCCTGAAATTGCCAAATCGCTCTTCGCGCCAGGTTACACACTAGCCAGCGTGATCGCGAACGAATTCACCGAAGCTACCAGCGCCATGTACTTGAGCGCACTTGTAGAAATGGCACTGATTCTTTTTGTTCTTACCTTGATCGTCAACGCTCTCGCGGGACTGCTTGTTTGGTCCATCACCCGTGGAATGCCTGCGAGGGCTCTTGCCTAAGTTGAGCACCAACATTTCCCTTCGACGCCGCCTCTCCAACGGGCTCGCGCTTGGCTCCATCACGGTGGCTGCGATCATCGTAACTATTCCTCTTTTCCTGATCCTTGGAACGGTTGTGTACAACGGGATAGGCGGGCTGCACTGGTCCTTCTTCGCAGAGATTCCAAAGCCAATTGGCGAAGAAGGCGGTGGGATGGCCAATGCTATTGTGGGTTCTCTGGAACTGTTGGGATTCGCCAGCCTGATTGGATTGCCGCTCGGCATCGGTACGGGCGTGTATCTGGCTGAATATGGCCGCAATGTGCTCGGCAACATCGTCCGCTTTACCTGCGACGTGCTGAATGGTGTGCCTTCGATCGTCATCGGCATGACCGCATATGCCCTGGTGGTCCTTACGCAGAAGCACTTTTCCGTGATTGCCGGAAGCGTGGCGCTGGGGATCATGATGATTCCAACCATCGCGCGGACGACCGAAGAGGTCCTGCTGATGGTGCCCCAGACCATCCGGGAAGCGGCACTGGGCCTTGGAATCCCCCAGTGGCGTACGACAGTTTCTGTAGTCTTGCGAACCGCCAGTGCCGGCATCATTACCAGCATCATGCTGGCCTTCGCGCGAATCGCGGGCGAGACGGCCCCTTTGATGTTTACCGCTTTCGGCAACATGTACTGGAACGTAAATCCTAACCAGCCAATCGCCGCGCTGCCGCTGCAGATTTTCAATTATGCAGTCATGCCTTATGAGCAGGCCCATCGGCAGGCGTGGACCGGAGCTCTGGTACTGATCAGCATGATCCTCCTCACGGTAATCGTCTTCCGCTATCTAGCGAACCGTGGCGTAATGAAGGGAGCCAACTCATGAGTCCAGGAATCCAGGTGGACGACCTGAATGCCTGGTTCGGATCTACGCAGGCGCTGCATGGTATCAGACTCTCCATGCCGGAAAAGCACACCACAGCGATCATTGGACCATCCGGCTGCGGCAAGTCTACTTTTGTCCGTTGCCTCAATCGCATGCACGAAACTCTTCCCAACACGCGCGTTGAGGGCCACGTAACCGTCGGCGACTTTGATGTGTACGGGAAGGGCGTATCGCCGGTTACAGTGCGGCGGCGAATTGGCATGGTTTTCCAGAAGCCCAATCCCTTCCCAACCATGTCGATCTATGACAACGTGGCTGCGGGACTCAAGCTGAACGGCTTCAGGGATCGTCGCCAGCTCGATGAGATCGTTGAGCGATCCCTGCGGCAGGCGGCGCTGTGGGATGAAGTCAAAGACGACATTAAGAAGAAGTCCGGCGCGAGCTTGTCCGGCGGGCAGCAGCAGCGCCTTTGCATTGCGCGCGCCCTGGCAGTTGAGCCGGAAGTCCTTCTCATGGATGAGCCCGCTTCTGCGCTCGATCCCATCTCCACTTCAAAGATCGAAGACTTGATTTTTGAGCTGCAAAAGCGATACACGGTGGTGATTGTTACCCACAACATGCAGCAGGCAGCCCGTGTTGCGGAATATACCGCTTTCTTTTTGATGGGCAATCTAGTGGAGTATGACAAGACCGAGAAAATGTTCACCAAACCCGCCGACAAGCGCACGGAAGACTACATCACTGGGAGATTCGGATGACACGCACGCGGTTCCATCAGGGACTCGATGATCTTAAGCAGAAAATGCTCGCCATGGGCGGACTGGCAGAGCAAGCGGTGGAGCGCGCCGTCCGTGGCTTCCAGACCCGCGACACTGCTATCTGCGAACTGGTACTGCGCGACGAACCGCAGATCAATACCTGCGAACGCGAAGTCGACGAGCTTTCCATTGACCTGCTGGCCATGCAGCAGCCCATGGCGGTAGATCTGCGTTTCATCATTGCCTGCATCAAAATCAACGCTGATCTGGAGCGGGTGGGAGACCAGGCGGTCAACATCGCCGAGCGCGTGCTCGACATGGTAACCCGGCCAAAGGCTGATCTCAACGTGGATATCCCGCGCATGGGAGCGCTAGCCATCGCGATGGTCCGCGATGCACTGAACGCTTTCCTTACTGCGGATGCGGAACTAGCGCGTTCTGTGCTGGAGCGCGATGATCTGGTCGATAACCTGAACCGCGAGATTTTCGAAGCCGTAGATTTCGCGCTGACGCACGCGGTGGAAACGCGCAGAGATGCGCTGGATACGCTGATCATTGCCCGAAATCTCGAGCGTGTCGGCGATCACGCCACAAACATTGCAGAAGATGTAATCTTTTGGGTGCGCGGAGCTGATGTACGTCATCACGCTCAGCTTTGAGGGGAGCGGCAGTGACGCGCTAGAGAGTCTCCCGAGCATCTAAACCTATATGATCGTCTACTTTCTTCGGCATGCTTCTGCGGGAACGAGGGTAGCTAACCCCAAGAAAGATGAACGCCGTCCACTGGATGAAGATGGCGTGCTGCAGTCCCGCTATATCGGCCGTTTTCTGGCGGATATCGGGACAG